>NZ_SMAL01000003.1:333072-467038 GCF_004342165.1 Natranaerovirga pectinivora
CAATAATCGCTTGCGATTATTGTTTTCATCACTCTCTTTTGTAGCAAGATGCAAAATATCCTCTTAAATATTTTTATAACTTATGTATTAATTTTTGCTACTTAGAATATTTTACCATTATTGCTTACTTTCATCAACAACAACAGGCCAAATAGCATTAATACAACCAATCAATTACGGAAAGGAGTATAATAATTGTAATTCACAGATTATCATGTTAAAAATTATTTTAACATGCAAAAAAACACCAACCAAGAGTCAGTGTTATTTATCTTTTAAAATGAGCAAATCGTTAAGCCGAGTTCTGTCGTGAATGATCATCTATCTCGACTTACTGTCACCAGTAAGCTCTAGCAACCTACCCGAGAGCATGGCGGGCCGCCATAATGCTCTGCTATTCGGTTTTGCTCCGAGTGGGGTTTACATGTGCCCCCTTTGTCACCAAAGGGGCGGTGAGCTCTTACCTCACCTTTCCATCCTTACCTATCAAAAGATAGGCGGTTTATTTCTGTTGCACTTTCCTTAGAGTCGCCTCCACTGGACGTTATCCAGCACTCTGCCCTATGGAGCTCGGACTTTCCTCATGTACATCCTTTCGGAATTCGCACACGCGATCATTTAATTTACTCATTTTTATTTAGTTTTATATTCGATAGTTATAATACCATCTACTTGCTTATTTGTCAAAAGGAAGTTTTTTTCATTAATGGGTTTTAAAGCAACTTCCGCCAATAAACTCTCTGATTATGGAGTTCTTTGGCACAGCCTCACTACTAACCCCTAAGAAATAGTCAAGGAACTTAATTAATCTTTTGGCTTCTACATGCTCCGGACTGTCCTTAGGAATGCTAAATAACATTGGCTCTGCGTATTGTTTTAATATGGCTAATTCATAAACCAAAGCAGAATTAAACATAATGTCTGCTTCTTCTTGGAATGGGAATATATTTCTTTCTTCGCCCCGTCTTACAGATGGCCACATTGCAATTGTGTCTTTTGCACTCATACCTCTATACTCATAATCTCTAACCATTCTTCTAATGAGTCTACCATCTGTCGTTGATACACGATTGTGTTCATCTATGTTTAACTGAGTTAATGCACTAATATATATCTTGTATTTACTTTCTTCTGGCAATGAATGAGTTAATTGACTATTTAGGCCATGTATTCCTTCAATAACTAAAATATCGCTTTTTTGCAATTGTAATTTTTTCCCCTTATATTCTCTTTTACCTGTTTTAAAGTTATATGTTGGAAGATTGACTTCTTCTCCATCTAATAACTTATTCATATCTTCATTAAATTGTTTCAAATCAATGGCGTGAAGACTTTCAAAGTCATAATTACCATATTCATCTAGTGGTGTATCATCCCTATTTACAAAGTAATCGTCTACAGGAATTGGATGTGGCGTTAACCCCTGCACTTTTAATTGTATAGAAAGCCTATGGGAAAAAGTCGTTTTACCTGATGATGATGGTCCTGCTATAAGTATGATTCTTTTTCCTCTTTGTTTTGCTATATTATCAGCAATTTCTGCGATTTTTTTCTCTTGTAATGCTTCAGCAATTAAAATTAATTCATTCATTTTCCCTGATGCGATGGTATCGTTTAACGCACCAACAGTATCGACATTTAATTGCTGTCCCCAATTGGTTGCTTCTTGCAACACAGAGAAAAGTTTGTTTTGTGGCTCAAATTTTGCAACTTTCCCTGGATTTTCTAAAGAAGGGAATTGTATTACAAATCCTCTATCATACGAATGCAATTCAAATTTATCAAGACATCCTGTACTAGGCACCATATAACCATAAAAATAATCTTCGATATCATCTATTTTATACAGATTAACATTGGATACACGGCGATAATTGAATAATTTTACTTTATCGTACATTTTATTTTTCTCAAAGATATCTATGGCTTCATCTACTTTAACAGTTCTTTTTTCTATAGGTAAATCTAATTTTACTATTTCATCCATTCTTCCCTTGATTTGTTTTAATTTATCTTCGCCTAAGGTCTCATCATAATCAATCTCACAATAGTACCCTTTACTTATAGAATAGTGAATGATCACTTTTCTTACTTTGTCTTTGCCAAGCACATCAAAAATAGCCTTAATTAGTACAAATGATGCACTTCTTTTATAAGTTCTTGATCCGTCTTGGTCTGAAGTACTAACAAAATCAATAATACATTCTTTATCAATTTCTTTTGTTAACTCAGATAATTTATTATCTACTATAGCAAGTACGATAATCCCTTTGTATTTTTCAGCATATTCTTTGCTAAGCTCTTTTAAGGATATACCACTTTTTACTTCTTTAATATCTCCATCAATGATAACTTTTAGTTTACTATCCATTGGAACCCCTCCTGTTTATTATATTGTAATATAAGGATTTTTTTCTTGTGATCTAATTATTTCAAGGTCTTTATTGTCATTTAAAAAGGCATCTCTTAATAAGTCTATTAGGAAATCCACAATAATATGTTCAGTTCCAAAATGTCCTGCATCTATTAATGGCAACCCTTCTTGTAGGGTGTCAATGGCTGTATGATAATCAATGTCTCCAGTTACAATGATATCTGCATTTTTTCTCATTGCATTTTTAATATAAGATGCTCCTTTACCTGGGCAAACTGCTACTTTTTCAATGGATTGATTCAAATCACCATATATTCTAACAGAACCAATGCCTAACTGTTTTTTAATGAGTCTTCCAAACTCTTCTATGGTCATATTTGTAGGCAATGAACCTAATCTGCCAATACCTATTGCCTCACCTCTGTTTTCTAGAGGATATATGTCATAAGCAACTTCTTCATAGGGATGAGCCTCTAACAAAGATTTTATAACCTTAGGCATATCTTTTTCTTTTACAATTGTTTCTATTCTAATTTCTTCCACTTTTTCTAACTGACCTTGTTCACCTATATAAGGGTTAGTGCCTTCTAACGGTTTAAATGTCCCTTCTCCTTGTATATTATAAGTACAATGAGAATAGTTTCCAATATGTCCAGCCCCTACGTTACAAATAGCCTCTCTTACATTATCGCCATGTGTAATAGGTGTAAATACAACCAGCTTATAAAGTTTTTCTGTTTCTTTAGTATCTAGTAACTCTATATTTTGCAATTTTAATTTTTTTGATAATAAATCACTTAAACTGCCCACTGCATCTAAATTGGTATGTGCTGCATACAAAGAAATGTTATGTCTAATGAGCTTAAGAATTTTTCTGCCTAAAAAGTCATCAGTGGTAATTCTTTTTACCCCTTTAAAAACCATTGGATGATGGGTTATCAATAAATCTACTTTGTTTTTCACTGCTTCATCCACAACATTTTCAGTGGCATCCAATGCTACCATTATTTTTTTAACTTCTTGGTCTTTTTCTCCAATGAGTAAGCCAACATTATCCCATTCATAAGCGTATTTGGGTGGTGTTAATTCTTCAATAAAATCAATAATTTTTTTTGTCTTTAAAGGCAAATTAATACCTCCTTCATTACTTTTATTTCTTCTTTTATTGCTTCGATTCTGTCTACTGCACTAGGGGATTGATCTATTAGCCTATGTAAAAGCTGATTGTTTTTCTCTAGACCTTTTTCTACGTACTCTTTAAATATAGGATCCTTTTTTTCTATTAAATGTTTTCCATAATAATAATATGTTGGATTTTCATAAATTTCATTGCCTTTTTCTGATAGGATAATAAAATAATACTTTCCTTCTTCTTCCACCATGATTTCATCAATGATTTGATATCCTATGTGATGCAGTCTTTTTCTTACTTTATAGATTTCCGTTTGAGGTTGTACAATCAATCTTTTTAGATGGGTAATTTTTTTCTCACCCTCTTGAAGAATTTGATTGATTAATTCTCCACCCATGCCAGCAATGATCACTATATCAACTTCATTTTCTTCTAATTTCTCTAGTCCATTAGACAATCTTGTTTCAATAACACCTAATAAGTTATTGCTCTCAATATTTTTTCTTGCTTTTTCTAATGGCCCTTTGTTTATATCCATGGCAATTGCTTTTGTAATCATATTGTTTTTAGCCAATTCAATAGGAATATACCCGTGGTCTGTTCCAATATCTGCTATACTGGAGCCTTTGATTACACTATTAGCAACTGCTGTCATTCTTTTAGATAAATTCATATTTTCCACTTCTTCCTATAAAAATGAAGTTGATTGCTCAACTTCAATAAGTATTACTCTAGGTAATCTTTTAATTTTCTACTTCTACTTGGATGTCTTAGTTTTCTTAATGCCTTCGCTTCTATCTGTCTAATTCTTTCTCTTGTTACATTAAATTCTTTTCCTACTTCTTCAAGTGTTCTAGCTCTTCCATCATCTAGACCAAAACGTAATCTTAATACTTTTTGTTCTCTATCTGTTAGAGTTTCTAATACCTCCACTAATTGTTCTTTTAACAATGTAAAGGCAGCTGCATCCGCAGGAACAGGTACATTTTCATCTTGAATAAAGTCTCCTAAATGACTGTCCTCTTCTTCACCGATTGGTGTTTCTAAAGACACAGGCTCTTGAGATATTTTTAATATCTCCCTTACTTTTTCTACTTGCATATCCAATTCTTCTGCAATTTCTTCTGGAGATGGCTCTCTGCCAAGTTCTTGTAATAATTGTCTTGATACTCTTATAAGCTTGTTAATGGTTTCTACCATATGAACAGGTATTCTTATGGTTCTTGCTTGATCTGCTATAGCTCTTGTAATAGCTTGTCTAATCCACCAAGTAGCATAAGTACTGAACTTGTACCCTTTTCTATAATCAAATTTCTCAACAGCTTTTATAAGTCCTAGATTACCTTCTTGAATAAGGTCTAAGAATAACATCCCTCTACCCACATATCTTTTTGCAATACTAACAACTAGTCTTAAGTTTGCTTCTGCCAATCTTCGTTTTGCTTCTTGATCTCCTGTTTCCATTCTTTGAGCTAAGTCAATTTCTTCTTCTGCTGATAAAAGAGGTACTTTACCAATTTCTTTAAGGTACATTCGAACAGGGTCATCAATACTTAAACCTTCTGGTAAAGATAAGTCTAGTTCTTCTTCCTCTTCTTCTTCTTCTTCTATCATACCTAATACATCTACATTATTAGCTTCTAAGTATTCATAGATTTTTTCTATTTGATCAGGTTCTAATTCAAACTCACTAAAATACTCCATTATTTCTTTGTATTCCAATACATTTTTTTTCTTTTTAGCTATTATTAGGAGCTCTTTAAGTTTTTCATTAAACCTTAAGATATTCTCTTCATTTGCCTTCATAAGTTTTCATCCTTCCATGTCTTTTAAGTTCAATCTATCGTTAAGGATTTTTAATCCGAAAGTAAAATATGCATTTTTTGCAATTGACTTTGCTCTAATATTATTTGTTGTAACTCTTGAACATCTTTAGCGTTTCTACTTGCATAATCTAAACTAAATCGTTTTAATTTATAAGCTGTTTCATTAATTAACTTTTCTTTATCTTTTATATTTAAATCACTAACTTGCATATTAAATAAGTTAGCAACTGTCTTTTGTTCTTCTACCGTTGTAAATTGGTTGATTATTTTAGCGGCTTGAATTTCTTTTTCTTCTTCATATAATTCATAAATATTTTTAGCTATTTTATGATATATTTCATCTTTAAAATCCATTGGCGAAATGTATTTTGAGATCTTATCATATAATTTTTTTTCTTTTATCAAATACACTAATAGTAATTTTTGAGCTTGTACGATTCCTTCTTCCTTTTTTTCTTTTTTATTATTAAAAAACACTGAAGAAGGTCTCTTCTCAACCAAACCAACTTTTGAACCAAGTTGATTCACAAGATTAACTAAGTTTTCTTTGTTCATTTTATAATTTGTTGCAATGGCTTCAATATAATTTTCTTTTTCAATAGGATTTTCAATTTCTAATATTTTCTCAGCTATTTTATTAATGAATTTTGTTTTTGCATCTGGATCTTTTAGATTATAACTTTTTTCGGTAATTTCTAATTCATATAAAAATCCGTTTTTTGCTGTATCTATGCGGTCTTCAAAGGCTTCTGGTCCAAGTTTTTTTATAAATTCATCTGGATCTTTGTAAGGATTTAAATTTAGAACCTTGACAGTTAGTCCAGCATCTTTTAAAATTGGAATTGCTCGAAGGGTTGCATTGGTACCTGCGTCGTCATTGTCATAAGCGATATACACATCATCTGTATAACGTTTTAATAAGCGTGCTTGACCACTGGTAAATGCTGTACCTAATGACGCTACTGTTTGATTATACCCAGCTTGGTGTAAAGATATAACATCCATATAGCCTTCTACTATTAAAAGGTGGTCTTTTCGTGCCATTCTTGCAAGATTTAGACCATAAAGGTTCTTACTTTTATCAAAAAGCTTTGTTTCTGGAGAATTTAAATATTTAGGATTTCCATCACCTAATACTCTTCCACCAAAAGCAATAACTCTATTATGAACATCAAAGATAGGAAACATAACACGATTCCAAAAACGATCTGTATAAGCATTGTTTTTATCTTTTACCACTAATCCAACATCTACTAATGCTGAATCAGAGTAACCCATTTTTTTTAGGTATTTGTATAAGTCATCTCCATAGAAATTAGAATACCCTAAACCAAACTTTTTAATAATATCATTTGTAATTTCTCTATTATTAAAATATTCTAAGGCCTTTTTTCCTCTTTCACCTTTTAATTGATAATAAAAATATCTTGCTGCTGCTTTATTAATATCAAGGAATTGCTGCTTTTCATCTAATTGCTTTTTAGCTTCCTCTGTAATTTCTGGTGATGGAAGTCTTATATTGGCTCTATCAGCTAATTGTTTAACTGCTTCTAAAAACGAGAAATTCTCGTATTCCATAACAAAAGTGTATACATTGCCTCCTACACCACAACCAAAACAATGGTACATTTGCCTTTCAGGAGATACTGAAAAAGAAGGTGTTCTTTCGTTATGAAAAGGACATAATCCAAAAAAAGAATTACCCTTTTTTTTAAGATTCACATAACTAGAAACAATATCAACAATATCATTATTCATACGAATCTCTTCTATTAATTCTTCTGGATAATACATTAGAAAGCTCCTTCTAAGAAAATATCTACTTACACTTCAAAGATTGTATTTATAAATTTCCCTTTTACAGTTTCGACAGAAATACATATTTTCCTTTAATTTTATAAAAGTTTGTAAGATTTGACTAATTTTGTAGTTAAAATCACATTCTTGCTTGTTTGTTTTATATGGTTAATAGATATCCCAAGATGTTGGAACAAATATTTCTGCAAATTTTTTGATGGCAAATCTATCTGTCATTCCTGCAATATAATCACATACTATTCGCTCTACAGGCTCTTCATTTCTCTCAATTAGCTGTTGGTATTCGATAGGAAGTTCTTGATAGTTTTTTACAAAATGATTGTATAATTCTATGATTATATTTTGCGCTTTTCTTTCGTGTTTTTTTGCAGTGGATCCTACATAAACGTTCATAAACATATATTTTCTAATGTTTTTAGTCGCTTCTTCAAAATCTGGACTCATAGTAATATCATTGTTATTTATACTATTATTAACAATATTATGTATAATATTATCAATTCTTTCTCCTGAAGTTTTTCCTAATACTTTGGTATATTCATCAGGTAATTCTTCACTTTTTAAAATTTTCCCTCTTATGGCATCGTCAATATCATGATTTATATAAGCGATCTTATCTGATAATCTAACAATCTTACCTTCTAAGGTTATTGGTTGACCAGCCGTTGGATGATTCAGTATGCCATCTTTTACTTCCCAAGAAAGATTAAGACCTTTGCCTTTATTTTCTAGTTTTTCTACAACACGTAAACTTTGCTCATAATGTTTAAATCCTAATGGACAAACTTTCTCTAGGGCATGTTCACCTGCATGACCAAAGGGCGTATGGCCTAAATCATGGGCTAATGCTATGGCCTCTGTTAAATCTTCATTAAGTCTTAACGCTCTAGCTATAGTCCTTGCTATTTGAGCGACTTCTAAGGTATGGGTAAGTCTTGTTCTATAGTGATCTCCTTCTGGTGAGATAAAAACTTGGGTTTTATGTTTTAATCGACGAAATGCTTTAGAATGTATAACCCTGTCTCTGTCTCTCTGAAAGTTCGTTCTAATATCGCAAGGTTCTTCCTGTATAGTTCTTCCCTTTGAATTTTTATTTAAACAGGCATAGGGACTAAGAATTTGCTCTTCTATATCTTCTCTTTGTTGTCTAAGATTCATACTTTATCTATCCTCCTTTTTCCAATAATACACATATACTTATTATACGACACAAATTATAAAATTCCTTTTTAAAAACAGGAAATAATAACCATTTAATTTATTTTAAAAACCATTTATGAAACACAACTCTATGTGAATATAATTAAAAGCAAATATCTATACCTTTCCTAAGAGGAAAAATCCTCAAAATACCAATAGCTCCTATTAAGTATACAACTTATAAAGACGGATTATTACAAGGATATAAAATGAATTGGAATTTGCTACTGGATTTAGTGGTTTATACTGCTCTATTATAATTTTTATGTAATAGAATCTTTGCATTAATGGCAAACTATGCTATAATACCTTTGATAAAAATATGAATTACTTATGAGAAAGGATATACGATTATGAGTTTGTATACAGAATGGCAAGATTATGCTGGTGCTGAACGTTCGGAAGAAGAATATAATGAGTTTTGGGAAGCATATTTTTCTCAGGAGCAAGCAGTTTATGACAATTTATTACAAAACAATATTTCTACATTAGAGGGAACATTGGCAGAATTAGCAAAAAAATATGATATGGATCATATTACTTTTATTGGTTTCTTAGATGGTATTAACACAAGTCTTACAGAGGCTGTAGATTTAGATTCATTAACAGAAGATAGTGCTTTAAACCTTACTATTGATTTTGAAAAGCTGTACTTTAATATGCTTGATGCTAAAGCAAGCTGGTTATTTAATCTAGAGTCTTGGGACACTATACTTACTGAAGAAAAAAGAAAAGAAATCAAAAAAGAATACAACAAAACACAAACTGTAGTAAAAGATACTAAAATCAATAGAAATGACCCTTGTCCTTGTGGCAGTGGGAAAAAATTCAAAAAATGTTGTATTGATAATTAATAATTTAAGGCGGATATTATCCGCCTTTTAATCTTCTCTCATTCCTTTATTACTAAATGCACATTTTAACAAATATATATAATCATACTCTTCTATAACTTCTGGATTTTCTACATAATAGTGTGGATCATACACAGACATTCTTCCATCTTCACTCATCATTAATACCATTAATACAATTTCTTGATCCTTGCTTATTGTTACAGAATCATTTAATGTGCTAGTTGCTTTACCAGAAGTTTCGTGACCATCAATTACATCTAAATTATCAGCAATCATTCTTGCAACTGAATCACCAGTTTTATGTGAGATTTGCCAACTTTTATTGTTTCTTACTTCAGCAATATACCCCTTTTTTCCATTTATTATTGATGACATATCCAATTGCTTACCTATATATTCACCTTTTTTATAAAGTTCCCACCAAGTATCTAATCTTGCATACTCTTCTTTAAGTTGGTACTCAAATATATAAATTTGCTCACCTATTAATTTTACTATTTCTTTTTGATCTTCTGTTAGATTTGCTCCTCTTATATACGAAGAAGTCCCTTCAATTCTATTACATCCTGTTAATAACACTATAACTAATAATAAAATAATTTTATTTCTCATATTTAACCCCTTTTATTTTCTTGAATCTGTCAACTTTCTTAATAACCGTACGGACTAACCAATAATATTAGCAAAACAAAGTGCTATACTCTTTTTAACAACGCTACTTTTCAATACTATAAATCAAATGGGGCATTTCTTTTCCTTTGTATACCTTTATATATTCCCCTTCAATATTCATACCTAACTTTTCAACAACTTTTCTTGAACTTAAATTATTAGGTCTTATTTGGGCTATAACTTTTTGTGCATTAAGAGTGCTAAAGGCATAGTTAATACTCTCTTTTACACCCTCACTGGCATAACCTTTATTCCAATAATCTTTATGCAATATATAAGCAACACCAATATGCTTTTTACCTTTTATATTTTCAATTAAAGGTCCCATTACACCAATCAATTGACCTGTGTTCTTCTCAATGGCAGCGTAATAACTAAAACCATCTTTTTCATATCGTCTAATATTTTCATTGATCCACTTTACAATTTCTTCATCAGAAAAACCTTCTTCCCAAGCATACATAACTTCTCCATCTTGAAGTATTTTCCTAATTTCTCTAAAGTCATCGTATGTTATTTCTCTTAACCCAAGTCTTTCACTTTCAATAATAAATTTCAAATTTATCACCTACTTATACAATATTATAAATATCATTTTGTAAATTAAGTTGCCATGAGATGCCGAATTTATCAATTACCCAAGTAAACATTTTGCTAGAATTATAATTCCCTAGTGGCATAATGATTTCTCCACCAATAATTAATTGATCATATAGCCGATCAATTTCTTCTTCAGACTCACACTCTAAATATAATGAGAAAGATGGTTTAAAGATCTCTTGTTGTCCATTACTGTCAACGCACATAAATTCTTGACCCTTTAAAGAAAACACGCCTTGCTTCACACTATTTTCTCTACCTAATTCATTTGGGCCATATCGAGCAATATTAATGATTTTTGACTCTGCTACTAATGACGTGTAATAATTCATAGCTTCTTCTGCATTTCCTTGAAACATTAAAAAAGGCATAACTTTTGATTTTGACATAATGGCCACTCCTCAAAATAATTTTATAATACTAATAAGTTAACGCCATTTCAGTTACATTAAAAGGGTATAAATTCATTAATTTCATCTAAATAATCTCTTAAATTTTTAATAGCTTCTGCATCTAATGTTATAAAAGCTTTTCTTCCTATTCTAAGGGCATCATCCCCTTCTAATGTAATTGTTCTTTTTCCAAAAAAAGAACTTAACTCTAACCTATAGGACCAACCTCCACTAGCTTTAAGATCTATCTTTCTTCTATAACGTACACTATACAAATAATTTAACACCTGTTCCTTGGCATCATCATCTAAGGTGAATTCATATCCTGAAGAACCATCCTTTACAATAATGTTTTTTATATTTGCTTGATTTGAATATATAATCCAAGTTAAGCTTTTAGGAATAAAGTTATAGGTTATGATCAATATAAAAAATGCTATTACGCCAAGTAATATTTTCTTTTTCCTTGTCATTAATTTTCTCACCTCTACAATGCTCTCTAATAGGTATCTTTTCTACTGCATATTCAAAAGCACCAGCTCTACAGCTTTAAAAAAGTGCTAGTTTATATGGCTCAATTCATTATCTACTAGCCACAATCTGAGCTATCCCTGCCATAATATTTAATATAACAGCTACTATTGCAATTCCAAGGAATACTCTTTTTTCTTTTCCTTCTTTATATTGATATCTTATAGAATATACTAATGTAACCATTGTAACTGCTAAAGAAAATGGCCCTAATCCAGGTATCATAATTTTACCAAATATAGTTAAAGCACCTGTGGTAATAGCAATAATCCCTGCAATTATTCCAGTAATTCTACTTACTTTTTGATTCATTTCAATATCCTCCCCTAAAATAATAATTTATTTGTATTCCCCACAAACTTTACCACTTATATTACCCTAATCCTTTTGCACACCACATTTACCACACACCAAACTGTATCGCTATTAGGTACAGCTAAATTTGCTTTTGTATTGGATGAATTTAATAGTATACTATTTTTAGAGTCTAATTGTCCTTCTATTTTATAAACTCGACTATTATTAACTTCTAATAAATCTAGTATTTCTCCAATACAATATAATATGGTAGCTAATGTAATTGTACTTAAAAGCTGTAACCCAACTGCTAAAAAAGATATATAGTTTAGCAAAGTATATAAACAACTTAATACGCCAACTATTGCTACTACCAACGCTAAAGCCTTACAAAAATCCTTCATCTTCTAATCCCCCTATTATTAAACAATTCTAAAGTTTACTATAAATTTTCTTTGGTAATATTTTAAGTAACCAGGCAACCAATCGCCATCTTTTTGTTACATAAAGATGTTCTTTCTCTTTTTTTATAGCTTTATATATCTGCAATGCAGCTTTCCTTGGAGGCGCTACCCAAAAAAGGCCTTCTCCTTGAGCCATATCCGTATCTACAAATCCTGGCTTTATATCTGTAACAATGATTGGCAATTTATCTTTTTTTGCTTTTATACTTAGACCTTCCATATAATTAGATACATAAGCTTTTGAGGCATTATAAGCAGGTTCACCGTAACTACCTCTAAATGCTGCAATAGATGAAATACCCACAATATGACCTTTTCCTTTAACATTAAAATAATTATAGGCAGCATTAATCATAGCTGTAAAACCTAATACATTAACTTCAATTGTTTTCTTCTCAAATTCAAAATCAAGTTTTGGATTAATGTAACCACAACCTGCACTAATAATAATTAAATCTACACCTTCCATTTCTTGAATTAACTCTTGTAATTTACAAATGGATTCCTCTGTGGAAGAAACATCAAGACATTTTATATATGATGTGTTTTTTAATTCTTTCTGAAGATTAATTAATAATTCTTTTCTTCTTCCAACAAGACCTACCCGATAATTGTTTTGATCCAATATTATTGAAAGTTCTTTTCCTATACCTGACGAAGCGCCAATTACAATTGCTTTTTTCATAGATCAGAAATCCCCCTACACAATTGAATTTACTTAAGTCCTATCCTATACCTTCACATTATAATTGATTGTATAGTGCTTATTACTATAACTGGAAGTTTATTTTTGATATTATTTTATTATATACCTTCTGCATATGAGGTTCATTAGAGCATTTAACTACCTCATCTATTGGAATCCATTTCACATCGCTATTTTCATCCTTTTTTACTGTAAGAGGCTCATCTTCATCTACTTCTAAAAGATATACTACTGACAAATGTAAATGAGCAGAATTATACTGTCCTTTTTTCATATGTCCTAAAACAGGTAAAATATCCAAAGCTATTATATCTATAGTAATAGGTGCTACATTCATTACCCCTGTTTCTTCCTGTACTTCCTTAATGGCGACATTCAATAAATCTTCTTCCCCATCTGCATGTCCACCTGGCAATGACCAAGCATTGAATATATTATGATGAACCATTAATACTTTGTCTTTTTCTTTATTTAACACAAAACCAGAACTGGTTATATGTACCAATTGATTATCTCTCGTCAGAATATCATTAAATTGATGAATATACTGAAGTATGAGTTCTTTGTCTTTTTTCTCTTGTTCATTATATGGTCTAAACCCTTCAATCCCTTTAATCCAGCTCATAAACTGTCACCTTTTATGCTATCTTTCTTTATTTTTTATTAGTCTTAATCTTTTCTTTCATTAATTTTTTTACTGCCTTTATTTCATCCTCATTTAACTTTCCAATCACCCATACTTGGGAAACCTTCTCTTGAGCATTTTTAATACTAAAACTAAGACGGCCTTTTATAGAAATATTATAATCTGTTACTTCTTTAAATGTGCCTATTGGTCTTGATCCACCGAAAGTAGTCATATAATAAAACCCTTCTTCATTAGCAACTATTTTTCTAGGGTATGTTAGACATTGTAATAATACAATTGCCACCAATGTTATATAGTAAGACCCAAACTGCTCAGTACCTTGAATAATTCTAATACCAAAAACAATTAGTGTAATAATAGCTAAAACACCTAAAACCACCATAAGCTTATACATTAAAGTGGTTTTTGTTTCAAAAACAACATTTTGTACAGACACTTTTTTTGATAAAAGTGTTGATATAATTATTGCTAGTAGTATTATATTAAAGATTGTAAAAAATATATCCATTTGCAAATTTTCCTTTCTTTTAACCAGTTTATTTATACTTTAATACTTATCTTTTGTCCCACTCACCAACTTATTTTATTTCCTCTTGTTTCATCTGTATCCTATTAAAAATAATATAAAGCAATTCACAAACTACCTTCCATATCAATGACATAACAATGAAAAATATTATCCCTACAAACAATGCTAAAGTGATATAATCCTCTTTCATCATTGTATTACCAAGAATTCTAATTACAACTACCCCCAATACAATAGAGATAAACAGATTAAGAATACACCCCAACAAAAAATAGTTTTTTATTATCCTTTTTAAATCCATCTTGCCAAATTCTAATAAATCATTTAACATACAAAATCCCTCCATTTTTAATACCTATAACCATCTTAATCTTATCCATAATAAAAGTCAAAATTTTCTACCTAAAACTCATCATTAACAAACTAATAAACACGAAAAAACTATATCCCACACATAAAGACCCCATTAGTACCCCAGAAAACACTTCTCTTTTCATTGCGTCCTCTGTAGGTATTAACATTTCTCTTAAATACCATCTTCTTGAAGACTTAGCTAATATTAACATATCAGGATATAACATAGCCACGATTCCTAAACCTGAAATGACCGTTGCAATAATCATCGTAATAAATATTATCTCAAAAGGTATCTCGTTACTTGGTTTAATTGTTGATAATATTAGTGATGCAAGGTATAAAATAATTTGGCTAATTACGACGAACTTAATAAATATGTGCTTTCGTTGCTCTTCTCTCTTTGTTTTTTCCTTCACTTCATTCATATACCTTTTATAGGTTTCTTCTAAATTACTGTTACAGTTATAACATCTATAATCCGTCTTTTTATTTACTTCTCCACAGTCATAACATATCTTAATTGAACCATCTAATCGAGCACTTGTATTTTTAACTTCAAATTTCTCATCACTCTGATATTTATACTCCGTATTGGTTTTTGCAATAAACTCTCCGCAATATTTGCAGTTTCTTGAATTCATACTTAGTTTTTCATTACATTTCGGGCATTCCAAAGTTTTTTCCCCCTTAAGAAGTACTCTTAAAAAATTCATCAATACCTTTTATCATCTGTTTTTTATAAATAATATTAAAATGATTTGATTTACAGATTTTTTCTATCTTTGCATTAGGAAGTAATCCTGCTAATTTTTTAATATGATCTTCCTTAATAATGTCCTTCTCTGCGTATAATATTTTGATATTACAATTGATAGTGCTTAATTCTTCCTCTGTTATGCCTATGTCCCTAAGCATTAAATTCAATTTCATTATGCTTTTATCCGTTCTAATGCCTACTCTTTTAAAGACTTTCATTATTTGTAACATAATTATAAATAATTTTAAAGTTTTATTGCCTATTCCACCAACAAGGTAATTTGGAGA
This sequence comes from Natranaerovirga pectinivora, assembly GCF_004342165.1. Lineage (NCBI taxonomy): Bacteria > Bacillati > Bacillota > Clostridia > Lachnospirales > Natranaerovirgaceae > Natranaerovirga > Natranaerovirga pectinivora. Next base: position 348,521 of record NZ_SMAL01000003.1, read on the forward strand.
TATTGCTACAATTTTATTAAATATGTTTGGTGCATTCTTAGCTAGAAATAAAGCTATATTACCACCGTCACTATATCCAACAACATAAGCTTGATCAATTTTTTTCGCTTTACAAAAATGAATGATATCATCACTTAATTGTTTGATTGTATATGTATTATCATAAGACTTACTTTTACCATGGCCTCTACTATCTATTGCATAGGTTGTAAAGGATGTAAAATATTTTTTTTGAAACTGTTTGAATATCCTTTTGTCTTGGGAATTTCCATGGAGTAAAATTAGAGCTGGTCCTGTACCTTCTTGTTTATATGCTATATTGATATCTTCTAATTGAAGGAATTTCGTTTTGGTTTTTGACATTATTTTTTCCTCTTTTTTATTAGTAAGTAGCTACCAATTAATGACACACTTGTTACTCCATACAATAATTTATTATCTTCCTTATCTTCCTCTTCTTTATCAAGATCAAAAGCGATCTCATTTTCAAGAATATAATCTTCTAATTCCTCTTGAAGTTCCTCTGGAAATATATTATATCTTTTATATAAGTCTTCCCTATTGTCTTTATCACCTACTGTTATATACTTTACGCCTTGAGGGGTAATAGGTTGATAATCTTCTCCATAACTTATTAGAAAAAGAAGCACATACTCTTGAGTTGTGTCTAACCTATAACTTGTTGATAATGTAATGCCTTTATTTTCAGCACCTGTTGTAACAATATTAATTGAACTTTCCTCTACATTCCCTTTAATTACTTGTTCTACTTCTATTTCCCATTTAGTGATCCATATTTCTATTGTTGATTCATACTTTACTTGTTCTTCTGAAATATTCCCATTTAGTCGCCCTATAAGAATAACCTCTGATTTTTCAATAAGTTCTTCACTTGAAAAATATGGCCAACACCCAAGGACTAATAGGGTATTTAATGTAGCCAATATAAGAATCATTGCAATCATTTTTAAAGCCTTATTTTTCATTTCATTCCTCACCCTCCAAGACTTAGACTATAACAACTTAAACTCTCCTGTTACCTTATCATTCCATATAGCAAAGGCTTCATTCAAACTGTCGTTATTATACAGTTTCAAATAATCTTCCATTCCACTTGCTAAGTTCATACTTAATAATTTATCTCTATCCGTCCAAAACACTTTACCTTCATTCGTTTCATCTATAAGTTCTCCAGAATATGTATCTGTCTTAAAAAGAAAGATCAACCATCGCTCATGAGTAATATTGTTATACCAATCTATTAAACCACTAAACTTTAAATCTTTTATATCAAGATTTGTTTCTTCTTTTACCTCTCGAATAGTTGATTCAATAATACTCTCACCATTCTCAACTTTTCCTCCTGGGAAAGTAATACCTCCCCAGTCACAATTCACTTTATCTTGAACAATAACTCTATTCTTTTCTTTATCAATAATCATACACATGTTCATTAATTTGGTATTTTTCATTTAGAAAATCCTCTTCGTCTTTTCATTTTTTATTTATCTTGCAGCAATATTATGGCACTATTGTATATATGTCAAATGTTTGCTTCTTTTCTAAGCCAAATAAATTATAGGATATCATGATTTTTCTTACATCCATATAATCTTCCTTTTTTCTATTGATATTTAATACAATTGTTATTCGATTATTTTTCACTCTAAAATTCTCAGGATTTGAGTATTTGGGTAAATATTTAGCAACAGATTCAGATTTTAATGCTCCTGTATTATTGGATTCATCAATAAAAACATTCACACTTAAATACTTATCATTATCTGATAGAATAGTTCCATCACTCATTCGTAGTTCAATATAATTTATCGTGGGCTTTACAATTCCTTCCCACTTTAAACTATACCCCAAGTAGTATTCTTCATTTAATTTAATACTATCTTTTTTAAAAGCAGCAGTAGATACCATGGTAAATTCACTTGAAATATAATTATGATAAAAAAATGCTATTACTAAAATACTTATTAGCAGAATACTTACGTATCTTTTTTTAATATTGACCATATGATACCCCTTTCAGCTTTTATCATTACAGCTCATTACCCTTAATAAGCACCTGTACTTCTCATTCATATTCTGTATAATTACTGTTTTTTTGATTATATCCACTAGAAAATACAGTACTTCCTTCTATACTCCCATAATCAGATAGAGAACCATGAGAACCATTAGAATTTTTTAAGAAATCTGGAGATATAATATATTCCACATTCTCATCAAGTCTTAATGCCCAGATAATGCTGTCATTTTTTTCATCTATTTTAGCTGATAACCCAAAAGCACCATCAATATCTCCTATGTTCCTTTTTATATCTGTTAATACTATGTTATCAAACTCTTTACCTTCGTGTTTAATAACCATTTCTAACGTCACTTCATGGTCTTTATCTATATAATAGTAGTAGCTGTACTCAAATCCATTTTTATAAAATTGAGAATCTGTTCCTTTTCCGATTCTTTCATGGTAATTTTGTATTACAATACTGGATTCAGAGCTTTTGTTTTCACAACCGATACTTATAATAATAAAAATTCCTATTAACAATAGAGTTTTTAATTTTGCATATTTCATATTTTTATATACTCCTAACAATAATCAACCTATTTATAGACTGCTTCTTGATTCATTTTTTCTTACAGATGGTGTTTGATAAAATTAGTATTAAAGCTATCGTAATTAAAAATCCCCAAGGCATAACCCATTGTAGATACTCTGGCATTTCCCCCTCATAATAAGTAAAAATAGCTAGTATAATGGTTATGATGCTAAAACCGCCTCCGACCACACGACATAAACGTCTAACATTATATTTTTCTTTTTCTTTTTTACTAGCTGTATTGTACCCAGCTATAAGAAAACTACCTTTTCCCATAAGTAAAGCAATCGATATAACTGCAAATAAAATTACAAATAACCAACCAATCCACATAAACTTTTCCTCCTTAAATGATATATTATCTTTAAAATTAATTTGACCATTATACTATCAATTTCATTTGAATTTGCTTTTTTAATAACTATTATAATATGGCTACACTTACAACTTGTATCTTAAGTATTTAATTCTTTGTATATGTAATAGCTAGTCAAGTTTACCTGTTTAACTATTTAACATGTTTTAGAAATCTCCTATTTAAATATATAGCTACAGCACCTAATACAATAAACGAAATAACCAAGCCAATTAATTCTTTAATTGGAATATCAATTCCCATTGCAGTTTGAAATATAGATTGACCAATCACAACGAAACCAATTATGGGCATTAGCGTTAATGGGATCGGTGCTAATTTGTAACCAAGGCTTTCTTTTCTTAAGATGCCAATGCCGCAACCTAAAAACACTGGAAGTATAATGCCAAAATCTATTACAAATGTTGGCTCTGTGGTATATATCTCAAAAGACTGCCCCGCAATAAGAGCTGGTATAATATAAGGTAACCATACTAGAACTGAAAAAGCACATATAATGATAAATATTGCAGTGCCTATTAAGCTTTCTTTCTTTAATTCTTCGGATAAATTATCTTCATTAATCAACTCACTTAATAAGAAGATCATTGCAAACAAAGCACAGGAGAAAAGCAGTACATATATCAAGAATAATTCGTTAAAAGTCACGCCAAAAACTAAGCATAGAGAGTAATAAAGCAATCCTGACAATAATCCCACATGTAAATATCTATATTTAGCAGCCTTTTTTCTTATGATAGTAACAAAAGCAAATAGAAGTGCTACTATAATCATTATAAAATCAGTTCCTTTATTGGCTCCAGCTGCTAGAACAGAATTATACTTATAAATACCATCTCCAAATATCTCAACACTCTCTCCGTAGATATTTTCAACAATAAAGCGTTCTCCCCCTGTTGAATAAAAAATACCTATACCTGCAATGACTAATGTTAATATAACTATTAGAAAACATATGTAATCTATCTTCTTCATATAAAAAGCTCCCTTACTATTCTTCATAGGCTGTATACTTCCTATCGATTATCTTATAATTTAATGATATATTCTTACACGATGGGTTTTATTTGAGCTTAACCTACAAAATAGCTAACATCATTGGTATTGGTGCTATTGATTTATTTTTCATTATTAAAGCTCTTCTTCATCCCTATGCTTTATGCCTCAATATAATATTTACCTAAGGGAAATATAGTTAAAACAATTAGTTTAGTGATTTGATTTTTTGAATGAATCTTTATAGTATTCATATTGCTCTGGTTGATTTGGCTCAAAATATACTTCAAATAAATTTTTATTATCTATCATAAGTACTGCTTGTGCACCTATGGATTTATTAATATCAGAAACAACTATTTCCTCTTGCTCTAGCTTATATATTCTAGTTTCGGGAATTGTACCCCAACTAGCAATAATCTCTGATTTACCATCATTATCTAAGTCTACCTCAGTAGCATTTCCATCCACTTGTATAAGTGAATTTTGTAACTCCTCTTCAAAAAACCAATAAAATGACTGCGCATAATTTCCACCTAGAATTCCTTTAATCTTTACTGCCTTTTTTCCCAATACCTGAATTTCTTCTATTCTTAATAATTCTTCTGGTGTACCATCCATTGATACTTCTCCAAAATCATAATAATTGTTATTTACGCTAATACCACCGTTAATATGCTCACCCTCTTGATGCCTATAAAGAAATACCCTAGTATCCTCGTCAATCTGTCTTTCTAAAATAACCTCTTTAATACTATTTGATTGTAACTCATTAATGATAATTTTACTCACATCTTCAAACTTTAAAGGAAGGGCATCTTTTTCTACTTTAGTACAACCACTGATTAAATAAATGGAAAATATTAATACAATCCCTAATTTCCCTCTCATATTACACTCCTCTTTTTAATTAGAATAAATCTGTAACCCCTTTAATTTTCTCTAAACGATAAAGTCCTTCATTATCTGATTTTTTTATATTATCTTTATAGTTATATCCCTTTCTTATATAAAATTGATGTGCTGTGATGGAATGCAGGAATTACTATTTTCTTTCATATGTATAATAGGTATAAGGTATAATTCCTTCTGGTACGTGTTTCTTGTAAGTGGTATGATATTTGTTGCTATCCAACTTAGGATAAAAAATTGTTCCATCTATCTCTTCATCTAATATTGTTATGTATATCCTATCCGCTATATCAATGGTATCCTTGTACAATTGCCCCCCACCTGCAATGAATACTTCTTCTCCGTCAACCATTTCTAATGCTTCATGTATTGACTTTACAACCTTATACAAATCACTATTGTCATCCATTGTATTAGAAACAACTATTATATTTCTTCCTTTTAACTTGTTTCCTAATGACTCATATGTTTTTCTCCCCATTATTACTGTTTTTCCCATAGTTAATTCTTTAAATCTTAATTGTTCCCCAGGTACTCTCCATGGGATATCGTTATCTTTACCGATTACATAGTTTTTTGCTATAGCTACTATATGGGAAATAATCATTTGTATTTTCCTTTCTATATTCTATTCTTTATTGCATATTCATTGTAGATTTCAGAACTAATTAATAATAGTCCTACAATCCCCATTATTATACTTATATAAAATGGCAATGTACCATTTGTTGCTTTTATAGCAAGATAATATCTACTTCCTGACCAACTCGTAATTCTAGGCATATGCATTACAGCTATTACATGTATTGTACAGTACAATATAACTGACAAACTTAAAAATGTTATTCCAACAATAAATTTTTTCATAATAACTCTCCTAATATTTTTTAGTTTCCCAACGCACCTTTAAGATGCTTGATTTTTTCTTGAAGCTGCTCACTATCTATATATTCAAGGTTTTTTAATTCAGTTAATACATTAAGATAACTTTCAAACTTTACATCTTCCTTTTTCTTAACACTCTTTAATTCAAATATCTTTAATATTTCATATGTTTCATCCGTATCAAATAAACCTAAATCTCTTAAACCTATAATCGTTTTTTCTTCTATAGATGACTCTATATCTGGAGTTGTTGGTTTTATTGCAAATCGAACTGCCAAATATACTATTGCAAACAAATACAAACTTCCTAATAAGAAATAAAATATATTCTCCACTTTTCTCCTCCTTTTACATCATTAGCCTTTTAATTATTTTTGCTTGTTCATAGAAAAATTCAAACTGAAATAGGTTTCCACTGCATTTTCCATTGGTATCAATAAAAAAGATTGCATATCTCTATATCCAGAATACTCAATTTCACAAGAAAATGTGATACCAGCCTCTCTAAAATGAAAACTCTTAAAAGTATTATTATGAATTTGCTCAATTATTCGACTTGGCAGCTTTGAAAACAAACTCATTTCATCCTGTGCACCAGCAAATGCAAGGGACCCTAGGATCAAATGGGAGTTATATGAATGGAGCCAGTCTTTATTATTCTTGATTTCTATAGCCATGTAAACCTCTGTCACATATCCATTTTCTGTTGTAAAATGATAGGTTGGTTTTTTAGTGTTACCCAAATTAATATATACGGTTCCGCCAAATTCCTTCTCTACCCATTTCCCCGTTTTCGTCCAAGTATTCATTTCCAAAGTCAACACCTAAAAAATTCGCATAATAATTGTAGTTCTCAACAAATTCTGCTACAGTCAGATTGCCTTTGTTTGGAGGAAGTTGCTGTGCGGACACCATTGTAAAAAAGATAGCAAATACAGCTATATGTGCACCAATATAAAGGGCAACTCGGTATATTTTCCTGTCCTTAAGGGTGTAAGCTATTGATTCATCCCATGGCTGGCTTTTTTTCTCACTAGACTTACTATAACTTTTCCAAAGACGAATAAGGTTGTAGATGGGAAGATTGTACCCCATCCCTGCACCTATAACGCCCCACGTTCGTTCTAATCCCTCGCCATAGGAAAGACGCCTTCCATCAATATTTTCTATCCTAAGTCCAAAGATTGCCTTCCCTGGCGTAGTCTTGAGCAAATAAAGCCACAGTGGCTCCAAAAACAACATAATAGTAATTGCCATATAAGTATCAAATAAGTTGCCTATATTGCCCCTTCTTAACAAATTTAGCTGAAATACAAATGCAATAACCCCTGACCATAGTATGTTGTATATCAAGATGTCTAGCATTCTGGCTAAGAATCTGCGCCAAGGATGAGATGCCTTTATACGTTCTTTATTATTGCCTGAACTATATTCACTACCTTCTTTTTCTTTTGTTAAGTTGATATTATCAAGATATCTATAGGCATCTAACTGTGTAAAAGTCACCCTATCTTCCTGCATTGCACGACAAAGATTTTGGGTATACGAATTGCCTTGCTTTTCAAGTATCTCGATTTTCTTAGAGAGAACATCTGCTAACTCCTTGCTTCCGTTTTTAAGTTCCTTAATTTCATCCAATGAAACCCCTAGTCTCCATAGCAATTTAATACGAAGTAAATTCTGCAAATCATCCTCTGAATAATGTCTATCTCCATTATCCATTCGTCTTGGTGTAATAACCCCCTCTCTTTCATAAAATCGTATGTTAGCTCCCTTAACTCCAGTTAGTTTTTCAACTTCTTTTAAAGTCATATCATTCCCCTTTTCCCATTTAATCCAGTATTTTGTGACTTTACCCCTTTCACTCATATTATTCTTTATCCTTTATTCTTTACTATTGTGTCTATCATCCCTTACACTAAAATAACCATATATTGGATACCTTGGATAATTACCTGAACCATAATCTACTCCATCTAAAGTCATTCGTGAAAAATCAGTATTGATTCGATATTCCCCTTCTGTTAGTCCCTCTGTATAAAAATGCAAATTGTAAGTATGCCATCTGGATTGATTGGATTGTAAAGGGTAGCCTATCATATGAAAAAAGTACATGTTTACGGTCTCTTTAGTTACTTTCTCCCAATCATCATTTACTTTCTTTTCTAATGTAAAAGGTTCACCAAACATCATTTCATCGTCTGTTGTATTAAACCACTTAGCTTTAACACTCATTGTCCCCGTTGGGTATATTTCATATTCTGTTTCTATCCATACGCCTTCAAGTTCGCTAGTTTCTACAGTATCAATAATAACTTTTGGTACATACAACCCTGTCATTTTAGATACATCAGGTGTTTTAGCCCCACTTAAACTAGAGTCCCCTGATAATACTAATGAACCGTCTGATTTTAAACCTATAGAAAAATATTCTCCTGCTGCAATAGCCACAATATCAGTCCAGTCTTCTACATCCATTTGTCCAAAAGTATTTCGTCCTGTAGCAATAACCGTACCATCACTTTTCAAACCTAATGTACAACTTCCACGAGTAGATATTGCAATGATATCTGTCCATTCAGATACATTTCCTTCCCCAAATTTGTTTGCACCAGTTGAAAGGACTGTGCCATCTTTTTTCAACCCAATAATAGAGTTGCCCGCCGATATTGCTACAATATCCGTCCACTCTGACGTATCTATTTCTCCTAGATAATCATATACTTTACTTTTTACTGTGCCATCTACCTTTAATCCAATGACATAGCTTCTTCCATCGGCAACTGATACAATATTTTCCCATCCCTCAAGTTTTACTGAGCCATCTTCATAAGCATAAGCTGCATATACAAATCCTTCATTAGTAACGCCTACTACTGATAGAGGATATGACCCTTGAAAAGCCTTTATATCACTCCACTTCGATACGGCTTCTACAACATCTGCCATTGCATATGTCCAGACATTCTTAGAATTCAGTAACTCCTCTTTTGTAACCGTATTGGTAGTAACAATACGACCGTCTATTGTTAGCCCTTCAATAGAATCTCCACTTCTAAAAGATAAAGATTTTATATTTGCCCATGACTCGGTAATATAATAATTATTTGCATATTCCCCATCGTAAGCTACCTTCACTTTACCCTCATCGGTGATAGCGCCCACTGCCCAAATTCCATTACCAATATATGTGCCTTCTATTAAATAACGTATTTGTTCTAACAGATGATCTGAGTTTTTATAACTTCCTAAGTCCATTAAAACACCCATCGCTTGAGGGTATTGGTTCTTAAATATGTACTCTATTGCTTGATTATATCGTTTTTCTTTACTTTCATTAGTTGAAACGGTTAGATTTTCTTCCCCACTAAATAACACATTTTCTTCTGTACACCCTACAAATAAATATAGGGTAATGACTATACATATACTTAATACTATTAATTTAAGTAATCCCCTCATATTATCATCACTCATTCCCTTTATTGAAAAATTTTCCCTTTCACAAAAGTGGTTTTCTACTTAATCTGTCATATACTCATTGACCAATTGATAACATCTTCCTTTTGTTGATTCATACAAAGATACATTATATGCAACAAATTCAAATGTGCCCCCCTTATATTGAGCAGCTTCATTATATGCTCGTGTTTCTTTTTCTTCTATCCATTTAATTTGTTCCTTTTGCAATTCTTTCATTGTCTCTTCTGATAACTGATTTTTAAGCAAGCTATAAATTTCATTTAATGCTTCGTCATACATATCATATGATATTCCATAATAGCTTCGCATAGCATTTGTAATGCCAGCATCTGAGTCTTTTCTCACTGGCAAGGCATCAAGTTCTATTTGTATATTGTTAATAAATCTAGAAATTCTTTTCTTCTTCCTTCTATTTTTGTTGCTGAGTTATCTACTTTAACTTGACTATCTATAGGTTGATTTTGTTCTATTTTGTTTTCAGCATTATCCTTTTCCTCACTGTCTATTGTACAAGCTGTGAATGTAAATATTAATACTGCAATGAACACAAGGATTATTTTATTTTTCATTACTACTCTCCTCTTATCACTATTCCATAAATATATATTTTATAAAGGACTCACTTCATTGCTTAACCTTTTGTTCTCTCCGAACAAATAATACTTAAGGTTTTTTAGCTAAATACAAATCCATAGTATCGTATATTGTTAAAACTCCTCCATGCTTATTAATTGTAGCTCTCATTTCTTCTTCAAATGCCAATCTTATATCTTTTGGCATTACCCTATGATCTGAATATGTATTTAGTAGTGAGATATAATCCTCTGCATTAAAAGACCTTGTTTGATGGATAAGTTTAAACTGTAAGTCAACAAATCCGTATTTTCTAATGGACTCCATTATCCTATTGTATTTATCTTGTTTGTCTTCAACTGGCGGCTCATATGTAGGGCTATATTTTTTATAAATTAACTGAATTTCATTATAGATGGTACTATCTTTCTTTATTGATGGTCTATTCCAAAACAAAGCTAAAGTGCCACCCCTTTTAAGCATATCAAAAACTTTTGTATACCCTATTTCTTCAGGTATCCAATGAAACGCAGTTCCTGAATATATCAAACCCACACTGTTAGGTGCATAATGATAGTCTTCGAAAGAAGTGTTATGTATTGTAAAGTTATCATATTCCCTAAATTTATTCTCACAATAGCTAGCTAAATTATCCCCCAGCTCTATTGCTGTAAGAGAACAACCTGTTTGTAAGATAGGTGTTGTAGCTTGCCCTGTACCTATTCCGATTTCAAGTGCCTCTTTTGTTTTATCAAGACTTGAATAATGGATTATGTTATCAAATAATTCTTTGGTATATGTCGGTCTAAATCGATCATAATTCTTTACATCTTCATTAAATGTCATTTGTCTTTTCAAGATTCATTACCTCTTTAATACATTAGGAGCTTATTATAATTATATTTGTACTCCCATTTTTTATAAGACTTTTAAACCAATTGTTCTCAATCTATATACTATTCTAATATTCCATACAATAAAAGTCAAAACATTTATACTATTATATGTTTATAACAAAAAAAGAAGATACAAATAGTATCTTCTTCAATTTAGTCAATATGAACATTATTGGTTTAAGAAAGTCAATGCGATCATTCCTCTTCCTGTATGAGAACCAATAATAGGTCCAATATTACATTCTATAACTTCTTTTGCCAGTTTTTTTTCTAAAATACTCGCTTTTACATAATTTGCATCTTCTTCATTATCCGCATGTCCAACTAAAACAGTGTGATTTTCTTTATCATTGTTACCTTCCTCTAGTTTTTCTAAAAGATATTGGTAACTTTTTTTCTTGCCTCTAACTTTTGCAACAGATATAAGCTTTCCTTCTTCATCAACACTTAAAATAGGTTTTAAATTTAACACATTTCCAACAGACGCTTGAATAGCATTAATTCTACCACCACGTTTTAAATTTTCTAGATCATTAACGACAAACCAATGATTTATATTAGATCGATTGTTTTCTATCCATTCTTTTAATTGTTCAATAGAATAACCCTCTTCTTTCTTTAATGCTGCTAAATAAACCAATAAGCCTTCTCCTATCGAAGCACATAAGGAGTCTACACTTATTATTTTTCTATCACTATAATTCTCTTTTAACTCATTCACAGCAAGTAATGACGCATTAAATGTCCCACTTAAACCAGATGAAAATGAAATATATAATATGTCTTTCCCTTGATCTAGAATCTCACTAAAGACAGAATCATAAGCATACAAATTGATCTGAGTTGTTGTTGATATTTTACCCAGTGCCAATTGATTGTAAAAATCTTTTATACGCATTTCTCTTTCATCAGGGTAATGGTTATATGTATTCTCTTCTATTATAAATTCCATAGGCATAACGACAATGCCTAACTTTTGAATTATTTCTAGTGGTAAATCGCAAGTTGCATCTGTTGCAATTATATAATTTTGCATAATGAATACCCCCGTAATTGATTTCAAGGGTATTATATCATCTATTGATTTCATAAGTATATACACAAATTAGTCATTTTGTGCAAACTGGTTCAGTGCATTTACCATTGTCCCTTTAACGATAACCTTTGTCATATTTGTTATTTCAACTGGATTTTCTTTACAATCAGCTTGAATCCAATGGGTTATCAATCCTACTAAAGTAACTGTATAGAAGTGTGCTAAAAAGTCTTTTTGCATCTCTTTTACATCTAATCCTTCTGCCATCTCGTAAGTTATATTTTTCACTACACGAAAAACTATCTTATACATAAAATCTTCTAAATACGCTCTACCAAGAGATTTGAATGCACAAAGTGTTATTTCTTTATTGGATTCTATGTAATTAAATAAATAAAGTACTTCTTTTGGCCAAGACTCATATGTGCTATTGATTTCAAATTGTTTTAATGCTTCCTCATGATAAAACCACTCTAATAACTCATAAATGTCTTGAAAATGATAATAGAAAGTACGTCTATTCATATCACATAAATCAACAATATCTTGAATCTTTATTTTTTCAAATGGTCTTTCACCCATTAAAATTTTTAAAGCATTAGCTAATTTCTTTTTAGTGGTATCGCTATCTTTACCCATTTACTCACCTTTGATATTAGGATGTGTTATTTGCATATATCTATAATACCATATTTTAACACCTATTTAATAGAATGGCTTATAATCTAACAGATATATTTTTTATTTCATCTAAATTCAGTAATATTTTTTCCAATACCAAGTTTTCTCTCTTTGTCCATATTACCCCTTCTGGGTATTTTAAAATGAACTCATTATTAGCTTGTATGGCCTCCTCTATCCCTATGTATACAGGTTTAAATCCTAAGGCCTTTTCTGATTCTGTTAATTCTAATTTACCTTTCTTCTTATCTAATTTACAAATATAATAATAAGAAACCATCTCGAACATATAGTTACTATCAAAAAAGTCTATTTTTCTTTCAAATACCTTTCCTACTTGCTTACTAATACCAATACAATCAAATCCTGTTTCTTCTTTTATCTCACGTGTTAAAGCTTCATAATGGGTTTCTCCACTTTCTATCCCACCACCTGGTAATTTATGATCATTTTTACTGCTGACCATCATCAATATTTTATCGTTATTAAGGATAATACCTCTAACAGCTTCCCTTTGTATTAAAGGTATATTATAATTTTCTTTTGTTCCTATAAAGATATCAAATATTTCACTCATAACTATTCCTTTCTAAATACCCTCTGATTAACTTATGATTCCAAACTTGAGCTTCAATATAAGGAAGAAAATCACTTGGAAGTTTTCCCCACCAACCTTCAACTGGCTCGCCTTGTTCTTTGAATATTGAGCGTATTTCGGATAATAGAAATACTTTTCTATGATATTTGGGTTGATAATACTTAGAAGACTTATCCTTGCCTAGTTGATATGAAAACATACTATCTATGTAGGTAAAGCTTATATCTTCTTCATTAAAATATGAAATTGGTACTTGAATTTTAGAAAGTTCCTCATATGGTGTATTATTTAACATATTAGATGTTCCGGCAACCATGTATAACGGGTATTCTTCCTGAGGACACCCTCCTTTTGCTATAAATGCTTGTCGTAACCACTTTTCTGTCTCTTTTCTTGACTGTAAGTACGCTTCTGGATTATTAAAACGGCCCCATATTGCATTTTCAACATATAAGTCTTTCATGACTTGGATTGCTTCCTGTTCTGGTAACGAAGATAAACTTTTAAAGGTATAGTTCCTGCCTTGTAATAATGCGTTAAATATTCCATCTTAGTATTACCCCCTCCATTGTTATTATTGTATTTCATAACATATAACTCTTCTTGAATAAGAAATTACTAATTGATATAATTAACTTGTTGTGCTATACCTATACTTAAATAAAAGGGTGATTAAGATGATTGCAAAACCAATTACAAATCAAGATGAACTTGAAATAGCTTTTAAAATTCGAAAAAAAGTCTTTGTTGAAGAGCAAGGCGTGCCAGCTGAAAATGAATTTGATGAATATGAGGCTACTACTACCCACGTACTTGCCTACTATAATAATGAGGCAGTTGGGGCTGGTAGACTTAGAACAATAGATGATATTGCTAAATTAGAAAGAATATGTGTTTTAGAATCTCACCGAAAATATGGCATCGGCAGAACTATTGTTCATTGCCTTGAAAATCTTGCTAAAGAAAAAGGTATAAAAAAATCAAAGCTACATGGTCAAACACATGCACTTTCTTTTTATGAAAAACTAGGCTATATTAAAGCATCGGAAGAATTTTTAGAAGAAGGGATACCTCATCTTGTAATGATAAAGGAGTTATCTTAATAAAAAAAGATAACCCTACAATATCTTGTATTTTAAAATATTCCATTCTAATCTTATATTCTGTCCCTAACTTAATACTAATAAGTTTTCTTTGCTTCATTTAATTTAGCTTTATTTAACCAATTGTTGAATATAATTATAATCAATACTATCTGAACTGTCCCTATAAAAGAAAGGGTCTTTTCTGATAGTATTACTTGAGTTAATTGTAAATTTCTTATACACATTACCATTCGTTTTATAGATTGTTATTCTAAAAGAATATCCCATATATCCTAATGAAATTTTATCTTTTTTTATTGACACAGCATTTAAGTTTTCAATAATATATTCAATATCCGTTTCGTCTGTAATTACAGTTGTTTTTCCTGTATTACCATTAAAAATTTCAATTTTTGAAATATGAGATGGTGAAATATTGATAATTGAACTTGAAAAATTCCACCAAATGAACCCACCAATACTAATTACAATGGCTAAAAATAATATGGTAATTAGCTTTTTGCTTTTCATTTGTATTCTCCTATTTCTCTTTGTACTTTTTTACTTAGGCTGCGAAATATCAACTCATAGGATTGGTCAATCATCACTTTCAATATTTCATCAGGGACTTCTCCATCTAAGTTAACAGAATTCCAATGAACCTTATTCATATAGTAGCCTTCTACTATATCTTCATATCGTGTCCTTAGTTCTTCTCCAAATATAGGCTCACACTTTAGAGTTATTATATTCTTACCTTCCTTATCCTTACATATGGCTGCAACCATCTTATCTTTTAATAAATATCTATTCCAATTCCACTCTTTCTTAAAATCTTTGTTTATTCCAACCTTTGACAATATGTATTCTTCAATCCAATGATATTTCATTTTTACCTCCATTGTTAAGTTATGACATTATCTCATGACAGTGTCATAACTTTTTACGAACTAGATCCCAAAGGAATACTATTTAATTTTTCTATTTGAACTAAAGAACATTATCATAAAGCCAATAACTGCTAAAATATAAAATCCAGTATCAATCCAATTATTAGCATTGAACCTTAAGACACAAATCATAAGAAATACAACTGCAAAAATCAAACTTGGTAATGCAGATTTATTTATTTTCATCACTAGGAATTCCCCCCTTTTACATCAGTCTTAGTTGCCTCCGGATAAATAGTATTATATAAAAAATTACTCACTTAATATTTCTGATTAAATTTTATCCGGATGTTCTAATGTTATATCAAATACAGATCCACAGTCTTTACAAGCATAAGCCATTACAGCAGATGATTTTTTTATAATGCCCTTTTGATTTTCTGGGATGAAAACTACTCCAGAATACCCAATAAGTTTACCCTTAATTATTCTACTGCTTTCACACTTCTCACATTTCTTATCCATTAATTCTTTCACCTCTAGACTATATAATATTCAATGAATAATACCAAAAGGTAGAATACTTCTTATAGGCCCTTCGCTTCAGCGCCTTTATACAATTTAATACTGATGGGACCTAAAGATTCTCATAATAATTAGTTGTCGTTCTCTAAAAAAGGAAGCATATCTTTGTCAATTCTATACACCCCCCAATATGGTTGTTCTATATACCACTTTGAGTTTTCTTTATAAATATACGATTTATAAAGCCTACTGTCATCTTCTGCTATGATATTAACAATGTAATATTCTTCTTTGGTAGGATTATCACTTATTGATAATGTTCTTGTTGCTTTGGCATTTAAAAAATATTGGGAAATGGTTTCAATGGTTTCATTATCAGTATATTTTTTCTCCAAATTATTATTTGTTATTTCTATTGCAGAAATTGTTTCTATACTAGGGTACTGTATAGACTCAGCCATGGGAAAGAAATGGTTATATAGTATGATTGCACCTATAGCTACTACGATAAACAATACCACTATAAACGAACCAACCCATCTTAATTTTGTTTTTTTCATTTTTACCTCCAAGTATAATATTAAATTTTACATTGAGACAAGTATCCTGGGAATGACAGGAATTGTCGTGTTTATCCCATGGGATCAATGGCAGGTGTGCTTTGCAGTCTTCTCAGGCAAAGCGAACTTGAACATTTTGTTGTAGGACGTGGCAACACTTTATTATTTTACTCTGTTGTGACTGCTAAATCTAAGTAGAAATCCATGCACATTCTACAAATAGTTGTTCTTAATATATTCCACCCATTCATTTTGCAATTCATGCTTTGTTATACCAAAAACATCTACAAATTTTCCAGGCGACTTTACTAGACTATGCAACTTATCATATCCAAAGACGTTAACTATTGTTTCCACTATAGTGTATGAATATTGATATCCATCTTTCTCAAAAAATGTTTGGAAGTCTTCTCTAGTGTCTAAATCATCAAATAACGGTATTGTATTATTTTCTAATCCTTTCCTTAGAGTACTTATTATCCACTTTTCATTGTTATCTTTTGCTTCATAGCAAGCAATTCCCTCATCTAACCACCTAGGAATATTAGAATTAATTTTCTTTGTTAAAATATGTACAAATTCATGAACAGCAGTCTTAACCACATTGTCAAATGTTGATCCTAATGGGGGGTTTAACGGAGAAGCAATAATAATTTTACCATCAGCTAGTCCTCCTCTTATCCAATCAGGTGCATCCGTTAAACCTAAAGCTGTATGTAATTGATTAAGATCTGTGTAAATCTCAACTATTAGCTTCTCTTCGAGTTGTTGCTTTAATTTATTGGTAATTTCACTATAGCTACCTTCAAGAACATCTGAAACCTTTCCTATGCAAGCATTATCTATTTCATTATAAACAATTATAAAGTGTTGAGTTTCCATTTTTTGATTTGGTTTATATGTTTCTTCTTTATTTACTTCTTCTATCATATGTCTTCCCCATTTTTCTTAGCTCTTCAAGCCATACTTCAATAACAGGCTTTCAAACCACTAGTTTTTAATACTTCTCATATTCTTCTACCAAAAATTGAGAAGGTATCTCTGTATCAGTATAATAACTGACTGCTTTTCCTTTCTCTTTTGCATATTCAATTTCTTTTCTTGTGCTGCTACCTATGTACCCATCAACGTTAATAACGAATATTTCATCAGATATATCAATTTTTCTGAAATGTATGTTCCCTAGCAATTCAGCTTGATCTTGCGTAATTTCAAATCCTTCGCTTTGTTCAAAAAAAGCTAAACTAATTACAATATTTCCTTGAAGAGTAAGATATGCATTTGTTTGTTCAAATTGTTCCTTGAATTTTGTAGAACCACATAATGTTATAACCTTCATAAATAATCCCTTCTTTCATTTAGTAACTTTGTATCTGTGTGGTAAAACCCTAGTAAAAGCATATTATCCTTTAATCTGTATCTTTAAATGAAGATTTTCATAAATCGCCGTTTTGTTATTCCCAACCTTCCTGAACTGAACCCTCAGATCCCTTCTTCGCAAGCGGTGCTTGCAGCAGTGAAGGAATGTACGTAGTGAATGGGAATAATCTTGTTATAGGATGTAGTCCTACTCAGTTTTTATGTATTACAACAGCTCCACAGGCTTTTTCATAAAATTCTATTGGACCTGCTTCACTGATTACAGCATATTCATATCCTGTTTTTTTCATATCCATTAAACAATAATGTAAAATATCATATCCTATGCCGTGAACTCTTTTGTTTCTTATTATTCCCATAGGACCAAACAGTCCTTTTTTCCCTCTTACTACGTCATATGCTCCAAACCCAACTATCTCATTTTTTAGTTCAGCTATAAAAACAGTTGGTTTATTTAAATGAAATCCACTTATTATATTTCTAGCCCATTCCTCACTAAATTTATCTCTAATTAATGTATAAAGTGAATCTTTATCAGTTTCTTTAACTCTTCGAATACAAACTTTATTGGATTTTTGATCTGGCTTTTCATAATCTCTTAAGTTTACTATTAGATCCCGAGCAGTTGTTGTAATGTCTTGAACTAAATCTTTTACTTCTTTACTAAAAAACCTATTAACTTCATTATCTAAAGAAAATATTGCTTTAATAACATGTCCTTCATTCAAATAAATTTGTCCATATTTCTTCATCAAAATTTCTGCTCTTTTAATTACTTCCAATAGCTCCTTAGAAATTAGGGAATTAAAGAAATCATGTTTAATTTCAGAAATACCAATATCTATATTACTTGCTACGATCTTTAAATCTTCTATCTTCACAGGAATCTTTAGACTTAACTCTCCTAATATCCCCGTCTTTTCTTTTAATACCCCAATTAATATATGTATAGGATAAAGTATATCTTCTACATCTTCCTCTGCCAAAGAAAAAACCCTTTTTAACCTGTCAGTTAATTTGATACTTTCCATTTAAATACCCCCTTACTAAGCAGTACATCTAATATCAATAGTAGCATCTTTGGATGAGTTAGTCGAAACTGTATGACGTTCTTTAATTCCACATACCTCAAATATGTAAATAAGTATTTCAATCGCTATCTTGGTATTACCTTGTTAGGTGCAGGTTTTATATTTTAGTTATGTCAATTTGATTTCTTTTATGTCGTCAATGATTTCGCTTGAAACGATTATTAACTTTTCCTCGATTCGTTGGGAAAGAAAATCCAAATCATTAAAATTCGGATTTTCAATTAACACGGTTTCAAGAACTGAGTATTTAGGTTTAGTGTCTCTGTCTTTATTCCATTTAGTTGTTTTAAAAGACTGCCAATATTTTTCTTGTATTGGTGCTGTTTGGCCTAAAAGCCATATTTCAAATTGCATATTTATGTGGTTTAATACAAGTGCTAATTTCAGTTTTCGCTTTTTTAAAAAGTCGTTGGAATAATAGAAGTACGTATAATCCATATAGCCTTGAAAAAGATTACCAAAGGAATAGCTGTCTGACAAATTTTTAGATAAATTCGTTCTTAATCTCATTACATACTTTACAAGTCCATCATATGCTTGTTGAATGTCTCCTTTTTTGAGTTGTTCCTTATATTCGTTGACATAATCACTTAGCTTTTTCATCTATAACATCCTTTAAAATTTATTTAGGGTTTTCGAACAATTGGATTTGGAGCTACACTTGCAACGAACGGAAATAATCTTGTAGGCGTAGTCCGTCTCCACTTCACTTCAACTCTCTACCAACCAAAATATTTATATAGAAAATATATACATAAAACAATCAGTTTGTCAAAATTCTTCTTAATTAGTTGAGCAATATTTTCCGGTAATTTCTATTTCATTGCCATCAGGATCATTCACTACAAAGAAATAATATGGCATACTTATATTTACATACATAATCTCGGATATGCTACCAATAGCTAAATTTTTAACTCTTTCATATTCTTCATTCAAATCATCGACGGAAAAATTAAATACAATTGATTTACTTGCACCAGTATTTTCTTGCTTTAAATATTTTAAATATGATTCGTTATATTTAGAATTAAGTATTCTTCAACACACCATAAATTCGAATAGTTACATTCTTTATCTACCTTATTATTTAGTTCACCTATTTTATAATTTTTATTATTTATCATATTTTCTCCAAATAACTAGTGTTAATTTCATCTGACGTTTCTTATCTCCGACGCCTCTGAACCGCACCCCCGTAGTCCTTCTTCGTAGGCAGTACTTCCACCCGGTGGTCGAAGGGATGACCCAAAATAGGCAAAGCGAACTTGAGTTCATTGTTAGATGATGTCCCCCCCTTGGAAGTTGCCAGTAATCAAATAATATTAATCTCTTGACATTAGAATAATACATCCTTAATAAATAAAGGGAAGTAAGATAACTTCTTATTATTCTTTATTTTGGGAACAATAGATGATAGTCATCTTTAGTCAAAATATATTTTTTTACATCATAAGTTTTATCAAAGGATTCATATGTACCATCGCAATAATATCTAAACCCGCTTTTTTCGATTACTCTTTTCGATTGTAGATTAAATGATTTATGGCCACACCACAAAACATCTACTTTAATCTCATCAAAAGCATATTGGATTGCTTCTCGTACAGCTTCAGTCATAAGACCTCTGCCCCAGTATGCTTTGCTTAAAACATACCCAATCTCTCTTTGTATATCAGCTCTATAACTTGTGTCAACAGTTCTATTATGAAAACCTAAAGAACCAATTACTTTGTTTTTTTCTTTTAAAACCAAAGCATACTCTATGCCACTATCAATAAAGTCTTTTAATATTGTTTTAGTAACTTCAATATTCTCATGATGCGGCCAGCCAGTCATTTCGCTAATACCTTCAACACTGGCATACTCATAAAAGTCAAATATATCTGATACTTTCCAATCTCTCATTGTCAGTCTTTCGGTTTCTAACGTTTTCATGATACACCTCCTAATATAAACAATTTCCAATTCACACTTAGAAACTACTTCGACCTAGTAGCTCTCTATACATTAACAATTAATGTTCCATATGTGATACTGCTCTTTTTACTAGAGGGGGGATGTCGACCCGCAGAGCCCTTCCTCGCAGGCGGGCTTGCACCCAGTGAAGGAATGTGCGTTAGCGAACAGGAATAATCTTGTTATCTGCCGTTGCAATACCACTATAGAAAATACTTATTTACTATAATTGTAAATTCTACTTTCATCAGTTTCATAATCATTAACATGCCATGTAGTATAATCATCTATTTCATTTTTCTTATCATCTTGATATATAGTAGTACCATTCTTATAATATGACCCCTTATATTCTCTGATAATTTCATTATTATTAATATCGTAAAATATGATATTAGTTTCTATAAAATAATGATTCTTTCTCCACTCTTTATGCCTATCGTCCAACTTCATAAAATCTAATACACTATTAAAAAGTTCTGCTATATCACTATCTTCACTATCTTTATTGACATATAATTTCCAATACAAGTTTGGTCGAATTAGTTCTACTTCTAGATTATGTAGAACCTTTTTACTGGAAATCAAATCTTCTTTATAACTTAAAATATCATCTGATTTCATAGAAATTATTGGTGTACAACTACACAAAAATACAATACATAATATTGTTAAGCCTAATTTCTTAAACACTTTATATCACTTCCTTATACTATACCAACCAATTCTAGACCTAAAATTTTTCACAAGCCTTTCTCATATTTGCAATGTTAGATAACGTTCCCGCAATTTCCGACGTTCCTTCCTTTTAACGCCTAGCGGAAAAAGTGGCGCAAGGCTTGCCTTGCAAGACTTGTGACATCGAAAGGAATGTAGGAAACTGGCGTGTTATATGATTTTGTCAATCTTGCTTATTCAAAACACTTTACTATTTTAAAGCATGTTCCATTTTTTCTATTTTTCGGGTTCCAATCAATAGAACCTTACCATCGATTGTTCTTATACGCATAATGGTGTTTCCTCCAAAATAATAAAATGTACCACTCGGTGTATTCTTTATCTTAAACCCAAATATACCTAATTTACTTGGGCGTATAGTATCAATTTTTACTATCGAATTAAGCATTATTACTCTATTGGATTTATGAAATGGAAATAGCTTATATTCAATTCTATCATCGTAAACAGTGAGATTTAGCTTGAGAATATAAAATATTATTAAAAATACAAGGCACATAATAGTTCCTACAATAAAATCTACATTTAAAAATATAGTTAATGTCAAGAAAACGACAAATAATATAAACAATATTATTCTAAAATTGCTACATATTCGCTGAGTTTCTTCAAATTTGGGCATTTGCTACCTCCTTCACTAAATTTTAATTTATAAACATGTTCATAAGCAAAGCTAATTAGATAATGTACATATAATACAAAAAGATTGACTGTTATTTCCGACATTCCTGAACTGGACCCTCAGAGGCCTTCTTCGTAGGCGATGCCTTCATACAGTGAAGGAATGGGCGGAGCAAACGTGAATGATCTTGTTATGTAATGGATCGTTGCGGAAATAGCCAGTTTCCTAAAAATTTATTGATTAATTCCTTCTCTATATTCCATCAATATTTTTTCATATTTCTTGCTTTTATGGTATCCACATGAATTATATTCATAGCACCATCCACGATATATGCAATCAGGAACACATGCTCCATATAACTCTGGTTCTCTTTCCTTCACTGTCTCCAATAACATTTCCCATGCTTCTCTTGTTTCTTTTGATGCTTGCATACATAATCTCTTGCGGGAGATATTAATCATAGCTTGAGCCGAAGCCAAAATTTCGTGTTCCACAGTATTCCCTTGAGGTAATTCATTTCTACATAATCCTGTTCTATCTGTCCTTTGTGTCCTTACCCAATGTTCTATTCCGTATTTATGTCTCACAAGATGAACAGATACCCAATACTTAAGTTCATACCATTTAGCATTGATTAAAAGTTGTCTAATAGGCGAATGCTCTGATAAAAGCATTCTTCTTTTCCAATTTGAAGTTGGTTCCCCAGTACCACCCTCTTTGTTTATTGTTGTTCTAGCCGAATCAGCTACTTCTCTCCATGTTCCTTTAATACTTAATAATTTACTTTTCATTAAAATCTCTCCAATTTTTTGTAACGCTTTTTAATCAATAATCTAGCACTATCTATCACATAACGTTCCCGAAGTTCCCGTTGTGCCCAAAATGTTTAACTTCCGATTAAGTTCGGGGGCATGATGGGAATTGTCGTGTTATGTGAAGGAATCAATGGAAGTTACCAGTAGCTATCGATTAAATGGAGTGATTAAATCAATCTCACCGATTCTTATTGCAAAATGCAAACAAATGTCTTGGAATATCAATATGTGTGCCTGCATGCATTCCAGTTTCTAATCTTGAGTTGTTATATTTATTCTTTTCTAAAAATCTATCCTGATATAGCTTTACCTCACTATCAAACGGATGTACCGGCATTCCATTCTCTATAGTGCAACTTAAATCAATAAAACCTTTCATATTAAACATTCCTCCGAAGTAATTTTAAATATACAACTACAAAAAACATCCGCAATCTCTTCAGGTTTTTTTTCAGTAGTGTTAATTAGAAAATGCTTCTTAGCGGACTTCGCTCCCAGCGAAAAGGTTTGGGTCGGAGCGTAGCGGAGCCAGTAATGTATTGTTAGTTGATGCCGCAACTTATCATACTTACTTAATTAACACTAAAAGATTGTGAATCATCTCATGATTTCTTATCTAATAAAGTTCAAATGTTGACCAATTATTTTCTATAGCCCACTTCAACCTATCTTCTATATTATTGTAATGTAATTCTAATTTGTGTCCATCTGGATCAAGAAAATAAAATGATTCTCCTTCTGATAAATTTTCTTTGAATGACTTTACCCCTGCTCCTTCAAGTTTACATTTCATTTTTTTAAAATCTATAGATAAAACATTGAACGATATATGCGTATAATCTGATTTCTTCTCTAAAACTACCGCATTATCAACATTTAGTGCAACCCATTGGTTTCCTGCTAATAAATATGCACCTTTATCCCATTTTCCAACCAACCTCAGACCCAATAGATTTACATAAAAATTCAACGACTTTTCTAAATCTGATACAGCAAATGTAATATGGTTAATTCCGTTAATCATCATTCATTCTCCTCAAACTTTTATTAAGAACATTGACTCCAAAGCCTTGCCCCGATATTGTAGTTTCAACTAACGTTCCGCATTGACGAAGCCTTTATGATAATATCTTTATTTATCAAACATTTTCTTTAAATAACCCTCATTGAGCAAATGTACTGTTTCAAACTTACCTCTATAAAAAACAGCCCAGTTATTGAACACGCAAGGAAGTTCCTTCGCTTTTTCTAATGTATCAACTTTTATTAGTTTAACGGGAATATCGTTTGCATTACAGTAGGTTTCAATTTGTTCTATAAAGTTTGGAATATATGGGCATTGCAAACTATAATAAATAGTTAGCTCTTCACTATCTATATTTTGTTTTTTTGCATTGGATGTAAACCCCGGCTTTGAGCCATCAAAAGATAATGCCATAAGTTCATACTCACCATCAATCATAGCGACCGTTTCAAACCCGAATTTTTGCATAAACTTTTTGTCTGAAAGAAAAGGTTTTTTCTTTTTTGAGCTGATTATGCAAACACCTGCCTTATTTTGTTTCCTTGCATCTGTTATGCAATAATCGAGTAACTCTTTACCATACCCCTTTCCTTTAAAGCTTCCTGAAACCCAAAGACAGTAAATATAAATGTAATTATCGCCAACAATCGGCACCCATGCTTTTTCAAGTGGTGCATATTCAATAAAAACCTTGCCTTTTTCATTTAACTTTCTAAATACATGACCATCTGCAACCCTGTCAATAAGCCATGTCCTTTTAACATCAACACCACGTTGATGTTTTTTATCGGCAATAGCACAACACAAGTGTTCACTTGCAATATTGTCTGTGGTTAAATTTACAAATTCATTACTCATCGTTAAAATCTCCTAAACAAAAATATATTAATATTCTTAAATTCATTACTTAACTTAATTCAACCCCAAATAACTTTTCTTAGCGACACGATGTCGCGGCTATAATTCCGCATGGAATTGTATCTAACGTTTTGTATCTCCGACAGAGCCTTAGAAGTATTTGCTTATGCCTGTGAGCCTGCGAACGGCTAATGCGAAGACTGTCGAGACGCGCTTAGGCTGTGGAACAAAAACCCTCCCTTACTATAAAATACTCAAAAGCATTACCCCGGAATAAGATGGATTATGTGCGATTGGAAGAATTGTCGTCATTATTTTTCTTTGATTTATGGTTTGCTATATTAGCACAGAAAATAGCAATTGTAGCACAAAATATTGTAATGGAACTCCAAATTGAATTTCCGTTAACATTTGAATATATGAGGTTTATTGAAGAAATAATAAGGGCAAATACGGCAATAATTAGTGCTATTCGAGCACTTTTGATATTCTCTTTCATTTTGATGCCTCCTTTAGATAAAAAGTCTATTTCACATTCCCCTATCCACTACTTTACTAATCCAATTTATTTGATTTCATAAGTATACGTAGTCTCATAATCATCAAAAATTGTAAGTGTTACTGTTTTCTGAGTTAGATTATATACAACAGACCAATGCTCTTGCCCTGGAATGGTATTCTCTTGAAGTAGCTTTAGTGCATCCTCTGTTGTAATGATTCCATTTGATTCTGATAATACTTCTTCATAGGCCAAGTAACGATCAGAACCGAATCCATGTAGATTTGGATTGTTGTAAAGTCTAAAATTAGCTAATATTTGATAATCTCCTTCTTTATGTATAACATGCTTTTGACCATAAAGAAATTCAACCACTGCGGAATTACCTTCAGCATCAACTATCATAAAATGAGAGGGATATGGATTATTAAGTGCTATGTTGTATTGATCTAAAATCTCTAAGGCTTCTTCAACTGTTCCTGCTTTATCTAATAGCAGTTTAGGTATTGTCATCTCAGAAAGTGTAATTTTATCATCATCTATAGGCGCTCTGGAGCCAATCAGTGTATGACGAGCTACTGATAACCCTTTTTCATTTACGCCATCTGTTACCAAATAGGGTGCTGTAAGTGCTAGAAACTTAGATTCTAAATTTAAATCATATGTATTTGTTCCATTTGAAGTAGCCTCTAAATAAGCACGCCCATTTGTAAGAGCCAAATTAACCATCCCATATGACTTATATCCTGTTTTAGGATTTGTTTTGATTAGGCAAGGGATTGCAACTGTTGTATCAAGATTTCTTGCAAAGATAACATCTCCATCTGGCGTTGTTGCAATAAATGAAGAACAGGCTGGACTATTCTCACCAATCTTAAATATACTAGAGATGCCTTGAGCAAGATTCTTTCTTAAAAAATTCTCAAATTCCTCTTGTGTTTTAGAACCCGTTTGTAAATATTTATCGAAAGAATAACCACCATAGTATGTCATCTCATAAACGGGTCGATCGCTTATTTTGTTAAGAGATGCTAAGGTCAAAATCTCATTTCTGAATATTAACCCAACCATTAGAATCATTAACAAAATAACTCCTAGTAAAATTAGCAACACTTTTTTTTTACTACGGTTCTTTACTTTTCTTATTAGCATTATATTAACTTCCTTTCAGTTAATTAAACATATCATTACACTTTATAGTATTCATAGAATTAATCTACTAGAGTTTTATATTCTTCAATATCATCAAATTCTGTTAAAATAGTTGTTGGAGTATCGGAAATATTTTTCATCAGAATCGGGTTTTACTATTAATAACACAGTAAAAACTACTTTTCTCATAAAAAATAATCCCCCTATCAACATAGATTAATTGCTTAGTTTCATAATTAAATATCACCATCGTATATAATTTTTTATAAAGTTACGTATAACGGTTCGTGTCTCCGATGCCTCTGAACTGGACCCTCGAAGCCCTTCTCCCTGACGGTGCTTGCACCCAGTGAAGAGGCGTGCGTAGCGAATGGAGACATTTTGTTAAGAGTTGTGGCAACAACACATAACTATGTGCCTTTAATTTTAATTAAAGAGTTTATTCTTGAAAATCATATAACAGATTTTTAATAGTAATTTTTAAACAAGAGGGTTTTCCGTAACATCCTTTGCCCACTGATTCTTTTATCAATTGAACAGTCAAATCTTGAATATTCAACTCTCTAATAATTGGTTCTTCAATCTTCTCATCCATCCATGTGTCCCATAATTCTATTTCATCAACATCCTTCAATTGATCTTTAATATATTGCAATAGCTCCTCTGCACGCTTATCTGTATACCGCCATGTCAAAGATGATATATATTTCTTATTAGTATACTTTTTGAGATATCCTACTTGAATGCTATTTTCATTCATTATTTCAATTTCGTCTAAATGTTCCTCCGAATCACATTGAAGAACTATCTTTTCATCCCTATCTTTTGTGGTTTTTAGTAAAAAATCTGGGATTTCCATATTATTTGCAATCATATCATTAATAGATAATAATTTAACAAATGAATTTGTTACCTCTTTTAAAGGTTTATTACTTGCAAGAAATTGATATGAACTCATTATTACTCCTCCATTTTTTAGCCTTGCTGCCTGCTGTGCCCCTTGCGCTGAGTAGCTGTGTTGCAGTCCCATGCTCCACGAAGCTAGAGCCGCATAGACGTGGCGCCTTAAAATTCTACTCACTTTCACATACTTCCCAGTTAAAGAAAGTGAACTGACTAAATACTTAATGTAACATTCACTTTATATTTCTCAGAGAGTTTCTTCACTTCTGATATAAGTATCTGCTTCATCTTTTTCAATTCATCATCTTCAATAACAACTGAATCAATAATACTTCGGTAGTGAATGGAAATAATCTCGTTATATGATGTTCCAATAAAATGACCCTAGTTAAATTTAATAAATATATGATATAATATAAAATATAGTACATTTTTCGATGGGAGTGATTATAATGAGTTTTAAATTTACTGTCTTTGTTCAAAAAGAAGATGATTGGTATGTTGCTAAATGTCTTGAAAATAATATTGCATCTCAAGGTAAAACTATTGAAGAAGCTTTAGCTAATCTTAAAGAAGCTGTTGAATTATTTTACGAGGATGAAAAACCTAGTGACGAATTTCCTCAAACTTTTATTACAACAATGGATATTAAATTATAATGGGTTCTAAATATCCAATTCTAAAACCCAATGAAATTATTAAAGCATTAAGTAAACTAGGTTTTGTAAAAGTTTCTCAAAGAGGAAGCCATTCTAAATATAAAAATGATACCACTCCACAAAAAGTTGTTATTATACCTATGCATTCAGAAATTGCAAGAGGTACTTTAAAAAGTATTTTACAACAAGCTGATTTGGAATTAGATGATTTTTTGAATTTACTTTAACATTAAGATGGCTAATCGTCATCTTTTTTTTGACCCAAAACTTGTTTCCTTGTGTATTACATACAATCAATCTACTAGGGTTTTATATTCTTCAATATCATCAAATTCTGTTAAAAACGTTGTTGGAGTATGAGAAATATTTTTCATCAGAATCGGATTTTCATTATTAATTTTTAAAATATATATCTCAAAGGAGTTATCCTCATTCAAGTTAATTTCAAAGTTTTGTTTATCACTTTTTATTCTATATACATTATTTTGAAGGTTTTCATAGATTCCTCTGTCTACCTCTCTATTATCGATATATTGAATAAAACTATTATCATGATGATTAATAGAAATTTGAATATAATATCCGTTAACATCTTTTTCAGTCTGATAAAAACCTTTTAAAGTAGGTTTCATTTTAGATGCACACGCACATATCGTTAATATAGTTACTATTAATAACACAGTAAAAACTACTTTTCTCATAAAAAATAATCCCCCTATCCACATAAATTAATTGCTCAGTTTCATAATTAAATATCATCATCGTATATAATTTTTTATAAAGTTACGTATAACGTCCTCGCATTTGCGACACCTTCGAACTGAACCCCACAGGAATCCCCCATAGCGGAGCTTCTCTCCCAGTGAGAAGGTGTGGTGCTGACCCTGCTCTTGATACGTGCTTCAAGCACCTTTATGCAATTGCATTGTTAGATGATGTGAACATAACAGTAACCTTTCTTATACCCCTTATACCTCAAGATGTTCTTCAACTAATCTAATAATTTCAATATCTTTATACTTATCAGCTATTTGTCTAGCTAGACTCTCAATCCCAAATAATTCAGTAAAAGTATGACTACCTATTATTAAGCTTATTTCAACAAATTTAGCATATTCAATGGTGTATAATGTTTTTTCTCCTGTAATATAGACATCACAGTTCTTCTCAAATGCTTCTCTTACATCTGAGGTTAAACCTCCACCTCCACAAACTAAACCGATTCTTTTAACCTTTCCAACTTTAAACTTCCAAGCCTTTACTGGTTCTTCTAGAATAACTTCTATCCTTTTTACTAGTTCTTCAAATTCTATTTCCTCTTTAAATTCAGCTATCCTTCCGCAATAGAAACCATTTTCTATATGGGTTCTCTCAATAATATGTAAGCCTAGTTTCTCAATTAATGAATCATTTGTACCAAAGTGACAGTCATCTAATGGTAAGTGATTAAAATAATGTGACATGTTGTATTCCATCAATTTGTTATGACAAGCATCTTTCAATCCAAAGATAAAATCCCATGCATCATGGTGAGTTATAATTAAATCAACATTGTTCTTTCTTGCTTCTTCAATTGTATCAAGTGTAAGGTTAGTGCAATATCCAATTTTTCTTACATCCTCTTTCCCACGTACAGTAATGCCACTTTCTTTATGAAAAAATTCATTATATTTGCTATCAAATAAATTTACTATAAATTCCTCTATTTCAGTTAATCTCATTTTCTTTCCTCCCCGACACTTCAAAGACCTGCTAAGTCTAATCAAAATTTATGTTCTTGTCATCTAACGTTCTGTTGTTGCTGACGTTCCTGAACTGGACCCTCAGAACCCTCCTCCTTAGGCGGTGCTTGCACCCAGTGAAGGAATGTGCGTTAGCGAACGGGAACAAGCTTGTTAAGCGAAGTTATGGAAACCCTGGTGCCTTATTACCCAGTCCTCCAATTCTATAGCATACTCATATGAGCCATTATATGCTAATCCGATAAATCTAGCCTGTGTATTAAAACTATAGAATTCTTTATCTTTCAAAAGCTCACATATTAACCAATCAATAACCTTAACAGATAAATCAGAATGGCATGCTCTTAAAACATAAAAGTACTCGCTTAAACTCAGAGATTCAATATAATCAGAATTATTATATGTAAATTTTCTACCACGGTATCTTAATATATTTATTATACCAACTTGGAATCTTCCTATTGTCAAATTTTTTATTGGGTTTTTGAATAGTACGTGACTAGTTACATTAAATGCAAACCAAAAGTACTCAACTATTCTGAACCACATAGGTCTGTAATGTGTTTCTATCATATAAATTCCTTTGATGAGAAGCTTTCTATACTCAGAATCTATCATATCAATATGCTGAATAAACTTATCCAAAATAACCGCTCCTTTTTACATAATCATTATTGTAAAAATCTACTCTTGAACTTTTTAGACGTTTAGGTAAATACCCTATATAATTAAATGATTCTTTAAATTTCTTTATATCAGAATTTTTCTCGGCAATTTCCAACATATATTCTAAATCTTTTACTCTTTTCATTAATGAACTATTTAGAATATGTAATCTTTTCTCCTCAGAATCAACTTTTGTAGCTGCAACTTCTTCTTGGATTGATGCATATGCACTAATAACAGTTTCTTTTAATATCCTACTGAGTTCTTGCATGATAATATATTCCTTATCAGCATCATCGTTTTTTTGCTTGAATTCTTCTTGCATTTTCTTCTCATAAGAAACATTAATACCACGATAAGTACGTTGAGATATTAGAAACACGGTAAAACCAATTACCCATAAAATAAAAGCAAAGAGTAAGTTTTGTAGTAGTGAATACACAAAATCATTCGAAACGCTATTCTTAGAAAATGCGCTGAAAATTAA
Organism: Natranaerovirga pectinivora; assembly: GCF_004342165.1. NCBI lineage: Bacteria > Bacillati > Bacillota > Clostridia > Lachnospirales > Natranaerovirgaceae > Natranaerovirga > Natranaerovirga pectinivora. The sequence continues at coordinate 379,233 of NZ_SMAL01000003.1, forward strand.
TGCCCCAACACCACTGAATATAGAATATATTATAACAATAAATAAGTATAAGACTCTTGTTTGAAGTAATCTTTCTTGTAATGGCTTTATTAGTAAATGAGGAACAAAGAACAATGTAGAAATTGTAAACATAAACGCGAGCCCTGTTGGAATTACTGAAATAATAAAGATATTACTATCTACGGACATAACTTCTGAAATTGCTTCTGTTAAGAACCCTATAAATAAAGGGATCGCAAAGATAAATATTTTAGATTGCAGATTCCTAAGGTGCTCTTTTTCGCCAAATGAAAAGTGGAGTACTTGTCCATTTACACCAGCTTTCTTTTGAAGAATAAAAATAAGGAATAGTGTCATTACAAATGCTAATAGAAATAAAAATAATTCTGTTAAAGATATAAACATAATTTTCCTCCTTTGATTATACTAATAATTTCGTTTAACGTTCTGTTGTTGCCGACGTTCCTGAACTGGCCCCCCCCCAAAACCCTTCTTCGTAGGCGATGCTTGCACCCAGTGAAGGAATGTGCAACGCGAACGGGAATAATCTTGTTAGGCGATGATGACTCAATCACATCTTTTTCTTTATTTATAACTTCTTCTTCATAAAAAAAGCTATTTCATTCTTCTTTATATCTTCATTTGTATACAATGAAAGATCCAGTGCATCTAATACAAATCCATTCTTCATATAGAATGTAATTGCAGGTACATTTGTACTCTGTGTTTCCAAGGATAAGACTCTAACTCCTTTCTTTTTTGCGATACAAGTTATTTTGTCTATAAGTAAAGAACCTACGCCTTTACCTCTATATTTATCAGAAACAAGTAGGTTTGCAATACTGAATGAGTTATTCCATTTTACTTCGTCAACTATTATTACTCCAACTAATTTATTTTCATCATATGCACCAAAGGACAACTCTTGACTTATAATCTTGTTATACCAAGAAATATCTTCTTCAATGTATGGCCAAATTTTAGTCAATGGCTTTCCTAACTCTAATAATCTTACTAGAAATTCAATTTGGTCATACTTTTCTTTCTTTTCAACTTCATAAATCTTTTTTGTTGTAAATCCATGTAAGCCGAAAGACTTTTCATTTTCCATAGTGTATTTCATTAGTTTTCTTATTTCAATCAAAATGTTGCCCCCTATTTCAATTATCCAACAACTTATTTAAATGACCTAAGCTTTAGCTCCGAAATGATTGTTTCAATGTTGCCTAACGTTCTGTTATTCCCGACGTTCCTGAACTGGACCAACAGAGCCCTTCTCCTTAGGCGGTGCTTGCACCCAGTGAAGTATAATGTGCGTTAGCGAACGGGAATAATATTGTAATGTGACGCGTACGGCTATCACTAATGGAAATACACATTCCTTTTGACTGTTTTGTGGTTTCCTTCTATCTCAAAGGAATTCTCACCGGTCTTTATCATATCGACATTATCCTTAGGATATTGTGAATATACCGTTTTCACCAACTTTATTCCAGGAATTATATTCTTTTCTTGTCTTACTTTAATCCCAAAGCTGGTAGCCCCACCTCCATTTGTTCTATATGCAACAATATTAGAATGATTCAAGCTCAAACTCTTAATTGGCTCAAAGGAATTTGCTGATAATAAGGGTATAATCATAATCGATATCAATACTCCTAGCAAACTGGGGATCACCCATATGAGTGTGTTTATTATCTTGGCAGCTCTACTCCTAAATCCAAAACCCTTTATTATCAGAATAATTGGTATAAGTAAAACAAACATCCCAAATACGTTATTTAATAGCCGACTATCAAATCTAATTACTGGGTAAATATAGTTAATTATTGCGAGTATGTAGAATGTGATTAAAGACATATATTGAAAGCCCTTATGTTTATATATTTTCAATGAGTTCTCTCCTTCTCTCATATGGCCTAATAGTATTGCTCAGTGTATTTTATTTGTCATATTTTATTGAGATTGTTGAAATCCCTGTTATGATAATTAACATAATAATAAGCAAAAAATCAATCCATGTTGAAAAATTGAATAATAAACTTATAATGCTATATAAAAATGATATCAACATCATTTTTAAAAATTTATCTAAATGTGCTTTTGCATATTTTTTTCTTTTTTCACTAGTTGCTTCTTTTGCTTCTTCATAATCAGGACCACCATTAATCCAATATACATATTCACCCTTATATATTATAAAGAATAATATATACAAACTAATAACCATACTAATCAAAAACCCTAATACAGACACTTTTCTAGATACATCAGACAATGTTAGGGCAATTATAATTGTTATAACTAGAAATGCAATTATCCAAGCAATCAATGGTTTATAAGTTTTTTTATAATTCTTATTGTTCATTTTACCTATCCCCTTATACTCTCATTATTAGTTGTTCTCAACTGTTCTAGCAAATTCCTGCTCCACTAAAAACAGAATTAATTGTTATTGAGATACAAATAAATGTCCCTCAAGTCGCTAATTATTATAGACACTATTCTCCTACTTTATAAAATTGTATCACAATTTTATTTTTTTAACGATTTAATTAATATTTTACCCTTTGAAAGCTCTTTAGTCAAAAGTTTTATTCAACTTTTTGTTTATACTTTTATTTTAAATGATTTATATCTTTTCTTGTTTTAGCAATTACAAATTATAATAATATCTTTATTATAAATCTGTACATAAATTAAAGGACTGATTAAAATAATTATAAAACCTATTACAAATCCGCCTGAACTTATGAGAAATTAGGTTATATTTAAATCCTCCGAAGCATTTATAGAAGAAGAGATACCCCATCTTTTAATGGTAAAAAATATATCCTAAAATACACAAAAAAAAATACCATATCTTCTACTCTTAAGCAGATTTAATATGATATCTTTTATTTTTGTTAATCTCTTAATATGTTTAAGTCTTTACCTTCCATAATCTTGTTCATATTTCTCATAGAACACATTTTACCACACATTGTACAACTGTCTTCATTTTCTGGCATAGATTCAGCTCTGTATCTTCTTGCTTTTTCTGGGTCCATTGCCAATTGGAACATGCCTTCCCAGTTTAACTCTTGTCTTGCTTTACTCATTTTGTTATCCCAGTCTCTTGCATTAGGGATACCTTTTGCGATATCTCCTGCGTGTGCTGCTATTTTAGATGCAATGATGCCTTCTTTCATATCGTCTAAGTTTGGTAATCTTAAATGTTCTGCTGGTGTTACATAGCATAAGAAGTCTGCACCGTTAGATGCTGCAATTGCGCCACCGATTGCACTTGTTATGTGGTCGTATCCTGGTGCTACGTCTGTTACGATTGGCCCTAACACATAGAATGGTGCACCGTGGCAAAGTCTTTTTTCAAGAATCATATTGGCAGCAATTTCGTTGATTGCCATGTGGCCTGGTCCTTCTATCATTACTTGAACGTCTTTTTCCCAAGCTCTTTTTGTTAATTCACCAAGAACGATTAATTCTTCAATTTGACTTGCATCTGTTGAGTCTGCAATAGAACCTGGACGACAAGCATCTCCTAAACTTAGGGTTACATCATATTCTCTACAGATGTCTAATAATTCATCATAGTATTCGTAGAATGGATTTTCTTTGTTGTTAAGCTCCATCCAAGCATATAATAATGAGCCACCTCTTGATACGATGTTTGTTAATCTACTGTTTTTCTTAAATCTTTCTGCTGTAGCTCTATTCAGTCCTGCATGGATTGTCATAAAGTCTACACCGTCTTCTGCGTGCGTTCTAACCACTTTTAAGAATTCGTCTTTTGTAATGTCTTTTAATTCTTTATCATAGAATCCAACAGCATCGTAAATTGGTACTGTTCCTATCATTGCTGTAGATTTTTCTACTAATGTTTGACGGAATTCTCTTGTTTTACCATAGGAACTAAGGTCCATGATAGCTTCTGCTTTCATTTCTATTGCTTTGTTTACTTTTTCCATCTCAACATCAAAGTTGTTACAGTCTTTTGAGATTCCTAAGTTTACATTGATTTTTGTTCTTGTGCCTTCTCCTACACCTTCTGGGTCTAATGATTTGTGATTAATATTAGCTGGAATGATAACTGTTCCTTTTGCTAATCTTTCCATAAGTGTTTCTATTGGCATATGTTCTTTTTTTGCTACGATTTCCATTTGTGGTGTTACAATTCCTTTTCTTGCTGCTTCCATTTGAGTTTTATAAGTCATATTGTATCTCCCTTTCTATTTTAAAAGTTCTCTAATGCTTTGTACTTTTTCTTTGATATTGTCTGCACCTACAATTTCTGTTACTAAACAGATACATTTTGCCCCTTGGTCGTGAACGTCTTTTATGTTATGTTCTTTGATGCCCCCAATAGCCACATAAGGGATATCTAGGTTTTTTACCACATAGTCTAAATACTCTAAGCCAACAGGATCGCATACATTTTTCTTAGTAAATGTTTTAAATATTGGGCCTACACCAATGTAGTCTGCACCTCTTTCAATGGCTTCTTGACCTTGTGCTGGTGAGTGGGTGGATAGTCCAATAATCATATCTTCTCCAACTAATTTTCTTACCACTTCTATTGGTATATCATCTTGACCGATATGTACACCATCTGCCCCAACCATTATAGCAATGTCTATATGGTCATTAACAATAAATATGGCTCCTGCTTCTTTTGTTAGCTCACGGATTTTTAAGCATTGCTGATATTTTTCTCCAATTTCTTTGTCTTTTTCTCTGTATTGGATGATATTAATACCCGCTTCTAACATTTCCTGTACCACTTCTATATTGTCTCTGCCTTTTGAATGTTCTTCTGCTGTAATGCCATAGATGCCTGAATCAAATAGTCTCAGTTTTTCTGCTTTCGTCATTTATTCTTACCTCCCTAGAACATATTCTAAAATCGCATCTGCTTGTTTTGCTGCTGCTATATTAACTTTTGGTGATATGGGTGGTGTATCTTCTCCCACTTCTGTTTTTAAATCTCCAATAATCACTAGATTCTGTCTTATATAATGGGTTTTAATCTCATCACTATTGCCCCATCCTGCTAGACCTGATGCGGCTACGATAAATTCTTTTTCTTTGATTAGCTCTTGTATGATTAGGGCTTTGTATTCTGCTTTATCAAAAGCTTCTACCACAATATCACAAGTCTTGAAAATGTCCTTAATGTTCTCTTTTTCTAGTTTTGTATGAATAGCTGTTATGTTTATATCTGGATTAATTCTTTTTAGGTTCTTCTCAAGTGCTTCTACTTTTGGTTTTCCTAATTGATCATAAAAATAAAATTGTCTATTTAAGTTGGATGCTTCTATATGATCAAAATCTACAATGATCAATTTATTAAACCCACTTCTTACAAGGTTAAAGGCACAATTAGACCCTAATCCCCCTGCTCCTGCTATTCCTATGGTCACTTCTTGTATTTTATTTAAGTTATCTTTTCCAATATACCCACATAACTTTTCTTCAAAGCCATTCATATGTCCACCTCACAGCAACTGCCAATCTTTAAATACAGGTTGATAGCCTTTTGATAATAGCATTTCCTTAATTTCATCTACTGTTCTTTTATCCGATGTGTCAAATTGAACCGTATCTTCTTTTTGAGTTCTGCCACCAACTGCTGTTGTTGTGCCTGCTGACATTTTTGTTACCCCTAGTGGCAATACATTTTCTCTAAACTCAGGCTCTTCCCTTGTTGATATGGTAATGCCTGCTCTTGGCATAAAGAGTCTTAGAGCCAACATAATTTGAACAAAACTTTTATCATCTACATTTACTTTTGGTGTAAATGCACCTGCGTGGGGACGCATCCTTGGTAAAGAGACGCTTATCTCTGTATCTGCATATTTGTCTTGTAAGTATTGTCCGTGTAAACCAGTAAAGAAAGCCTCTTTTTCCCAATCATCTAATCCTAGTAATGCACCAATATTCACATTTCTCATTTTTGCTTTACATGCTCTTTCTGGTGCATTTAATCTATTAAGGTAATCTTTTTTAGGGCCTCTGATATGTATTTCATCATAGATTTGTTCATTGTAGACTTCTTGATACAATGTAAGACCATCTACTCCTGCTTTTATTAATCTTTCATATTCCTCTTGTTCTAAAGGATATATTTCAATAGATACTGTTGCATATTTGTTAATGACTTTTACACATTCTTCTATATAGTCAACTGAAGTACCTTTTCTTGATTCTCCCGTTAGAATAAGAATATGGCGAAGTCCTGTATCTGCAATTGCCTTTGCTTCTAATTCAACTTCATCTAATGCTAATTTTTTTCTTGGAATAGGGTTATTCACATTGAAGCCGCAATAAGCACATTGATTGACACAATAATTCCCAAGATATAAAGGGGTGTATAAAATCATTGCTTTGCCAAAGTTTTGTTTTGTAAGGACATTGGCCTTCCTTGCCATAAGTTCTAACGAGCCTTTAGCAACTGGGGATAATAGAGCCAAAAACTCTAATGCACTTATTTTATCTTTGTTTATAATTCTATGAATATCATTTTCTGTTAATTTACTAAAGTACCCTTCAAAATCCATGTTCTTATATTGATTATACACTTCATAAAAACTCATTTTATAACCTTCTTTTAATTAGTCTAGAAAACCTGTTAACGGTGACGATGCGTTTGCATATTGTGTTTCTACTGCAGTTCCTGCTAAGTATGCCTGTCTTCCTGCCTCTACTGCTAGAGCAAATGCCCTACCCATTTGAACTGGATTAGCTGCTGTTGCAATTGCCGTATTAACCAGTACAGCGTCACAACCCATTTCCATAGCTTCTGCTGCCTCTGATGGTTTACCAATACCTGCATCTACTATAATAGGTACTTTTATCTCATCAATTAAAATTCTTACTAACTCTTTTGTTTTAATACCACGATTGCTACCAATAGGTGCTCCTAAAGGCATCACTGCCGCTGCCCCCACATCTTCCATTCTCTTAGCCATAGCAAGATCAGGACTCATATAAGGCAGAACCACAAAACCTTCTTTTACCAATATCTCTGTAGCCTTTAACGTTTCAAGATTATCTGGTAGCAAATATTTGTTATCTGCTATAACCTCAATCTTAATCCAATTGCCACAACCAGCAGCTCTAGCCAGCTTAGCAATACGAACTGCCTCATCTGCATTACGTGCCCCTGAAGTATTCGGCATTAAAACACAACTTTCAGGTATATAGGTTAAAACATTCTCTTCCTTAACATCAAAATCAATACGTCTAAGAGCAACAGTAACAACCTCAGACTTTGAACTTTCAATAACCTCTTGAATCATAGGCTTTCTAGGGAACTTACCCGTTCCAATAAACAACCTACTGTTTAACGCTTTATCACCAATTCTAAAAATATCACTCATCTTAACAGCCGCCTCCCATAAAACATAAAATTTCCAGCTTATCTTCATCCTTCAAAACAGTACTCTCCCATTGCTCTTTAGAAAGAATATCAAGATTATACTCAATAACAATTCGCTCAGGGTTCAATTCCTTTTCTAAAACAAAGGTCATAAGGCTCATTGACCCTTCAATAATCTCTTCTTTCCCATTCACCTTAATCTTCAAAACTTTCCCTCCAATACACTATATATTTTTATTAATACTTTATCTTAAATCATTTGTTTTTTATGCTTTATGTATTAATTTTTTTACTTCAACACACCTAAAACAACCACTCGCAGACTAGCAAGTATTATATATAAGATTAAACAGCGGAGCCAAGGATGGCGTAGCTCGACCCTTTTAGCCACGGATGGCTAACGGGTCGATGAATCTTATATATAATACTTGGTAGTCGTCCCTATTGATAATATAATACTTGGTAGTTGTCCCTATTGACATATACTATAAATTCCAACAAAAAAAGCTTACCACAAAAGGCAAGCTAAAAATATCAACATTCAATATCTAATGCTTCCCTACGGTGGGATAACCCACATCAGGTTCAAAGGGTCGAAGAAAAAATCTTCTCTCAGCCAACAGGCCCCCCTAGCTAAAAATTACCATATTCAATTGTCTTCATTATACGCCTAAGGCAAAACACTGTCAACTTAGTTATTTTTTTATCTAATGCTCCATAATTCCATTAATCCATTGACCTTCCTTGAAAAACCAATACATTCTCTTCATCATACCCATAAATGTTTTGAAAGAACTTTTCATTTTCTTTGTCCGTTGTATCCCAAGCTAACAAAAACATATCCTCATAAAACTCTGTTTGTGTTAAAATTTCTCCATTGCCTAGTATAACTTCAACTTTTTTGATTCTCTCATCATTTACCATCCCAAAAACCACAAACTGGTCGTTGGTGCCACCACGATAAGAATAGTTAATTTTTTTAGTAGGATCCATTTCAATACCAATAGAATTACCTCCATAACGCCAAAAAATAAATAAGTACCTCTTTACAGTATTACAAGAAAACCATTTGTCATATTGTCCTAGTATATGCTTCCCCCCATTATAATCTTCCACATGTATTACCTCTGAAGGTCCATAATTTCTTGTTCTTTCTAAATCTCTATGAGCAGATAAGGGACTTAAGTAAAGTCCAAACCCTTTTAAAAAAATAAAAGATAAAAAAACCAATATAATAATGTTAATACCTATTTTTTTGACTCTATTCATAGTAATCACCTACTTTTAGCGGTATCTCTATCTCATACTTTCTATTAAACCTATCATATTTTAAATATAAAATCTTAGCCTCACTTGAAAAATTTCTAAAGATTAAAGCGCCTTTAGATACAATGCCCCCATACACTGTACCTCCTCCTGAAAAATATACATTCCCTAAATCATCACTTATTTCGTCAATAAGCCCAAGAACATTTCCTGACGTACTCCATATTTTATCATAATGCTTGTAAAAAATAGTTAAGTTATCATTAATGTCATATACCACTTTATTAAAGACTATAACCTTATCATCCATTGTAACTTTTTCATTTACATTAATACGATACACAATATGATCTTTTGGAATATGATTCATTAAATTACTATTAAATAAACCAATAACAGCTGGAAATATAATATAGATCAAATTAAAAATACCAAATATAATAACGCCAATACTAGTAATTTTCCATATCCAACCAATAAACGGATTGTGTTCTTTGTTTAACAGAACACCAATTTCTTTTGGATCTCCCATTTCATTGATGGCAGTTTCTTCTGCTTTTTCTCTATGGTACCCATCTTTCATATACTCCTGGATTTTATCATCTATATGATTCTTTAGTTCCAACCTTATAGAACTTCTATCAAAAGGAAATTTTATATAGGTAATCACTTTATCTAAAAAGGCATCTCTTTTAGGAAAAAGCATGGCTTTCACCACCTATTACTTTATTCACAGATAATGAAAAGACTTTCCATTTTTCTTTTTCTTCAACTAATTGCTTTAACCCTTTATCTGTTATTTTATAATATTTACGTTCTTTCCCTGTCTCCCCTTTTGCTAAATAGGATTTGATATATGCTTTGTTTTGTAATTTATGAAGAACAGGATACAAAGTGCCTTCTTTAAACTCAAAAGTACTGTCTGATCTCTCCTTAAGCTCTTTAATAATTTCATACCCATATTGATCCTTTTCCTTGAGCAAGGATAGTATAAGCAACGTAGTACTCCCACCAATTAAACCCTTATCAATTTTCATTACATCACTCCTCTTATACCTTGATTATCTATGTATGTTAATCATACCAAGAGCATCTATGTATGTCAAGATTCTATCTGCATCTTTTATTTTATACTGTCATATAAGTTAACAATTTGAAGTTTGTTTTTCTCTGCATATCTAAGAGGGTATTCTCCACTGCCTTTGTAACCTTCATAGTAACAAATCATTTGGCTGCTATGATCTATCATATAACGGGTTCTTTTTTCATAACAACCTTGTTTGTATTTGGTATTTAAAGTTATAACTTTATCACAATGAGCCAGGGTGTTATAATAAACTTTCCGATTTTTTTCACTCAAATCCTTTGCCTGTTCTTCATAGGGTACTACAGCAATGAGTTGAATATTTCTTAAATTATTAAAAACCATTTTATGTACTAATACGGCATTAGCACATATATGACTAAATCCATAACAAGCACCAAAATAAAATGTCTCAATGCCTTTTTCAATTGCTTGATCAATTTCTTTTAAAAGTAATGCTTCTATTGTTTTTACTTGCAAATCATCTTTGTAAAGAATTGCAGACTCATCTCCAACAAAACAAAGTGCTTTTTCTCTTTTACTCCTCATATTCATCCCTCTCTAGTCATAATATTTATCTCTCATATGGATACTCCTTATATACAATATAAATGATGTGACTAAATATGTCAAATAAGATTGATAATATGAATATTAGAATTGAGGTGGTGTAAATGGAACGACTAAAACATTTGAGGGAATCTAAAAACATGACACAAGTTCGACTTGGTATTGAACTAGGAGTGTCCCAAGAAACCATTAGTGGGTATGAGATCAATAAAGCAACCCCTCCTGCTGATATGTTAGTAAAACTCGCTGATTCTCTTGATACTTCTGTCGACTATCTCCTTGGCAGAACAGATGTTAAAGAATTTAATACCATATCCAAGTCTGATTTATCCTATGCAGAGCTTGAATTGCTTTCTGTGTTTCGTAAATTACCAGATTCAAAGAAAGAACGGGTTATTGGATATGCTATGGCCTTATTAGATAAAGAAACAGATAAAAAAGCAAAGTAACTTCACTTTTAATGAGTTACTTTGCTTTTTATCTATTTACAATCACCCCATTAAATTCTAATGTCCACTATGTATATCTGGATTTTGGTTTAAACTTAAAAATACAATCCCTAAAATAATAAGCACTATCCCTAGAATCTTAAATACCAATTTATTGTATTTATACTTCTCACCAAAGCTTATAAAAAAGGTTGAAAAAGCACCAAATAAGATAAAGATCAAACTATGCCCTAATCCAAATAGAAATAGAATAATAGCTCCATATAGAACACTTCCTCTTATCATTACTAAAGTCAATAATGAAATAATAAAGGGTATACTACATGGTGTAGTAATTAAGGGCAATAAAATATTGGAAAGTAACTTATTTTTAGATTTTTTTGCTTTTGTAGAAATTACTACAACCTTAATGGGAATAACACTAGATAACTTAAATCCTAAAAGCCTTGCCCCCATATACAAATATATGATCCCTGCAACATAATAACTTATGGTCATTATAGCGTGTAACGACATCCCAACAATTGAAACCCCAATCCCTAAAAGGGTAAGTATCACTGAAAAGCTTAATGAAAAGGCTATTAAGTTTCTCCATTTTTTCCCACCATTACAGTCATCCACCATATGCCCCACATACAAAGGCACCATCCCTAACATATGTGGATTCAATGAAACAATAAACCCGATAACAAATACAACTATGTATACTATAATAGAATCTCTTAAAATTAAATCTTGTAATACATGCATATACTCATTCATTTATCAATCTCCTTCATATAAAATAGATAAGCTCTTTAAATTTATATGAAGGGAGTTCCTTTGTTATAACAAGTCTATTGATTAAAAAGAAAAAAGCCCCGAATAATCGGAGCTTCTACATATATAAACTAAAAGCAAATTTTTTCTTCAAAGTATGCTTTCAAATCAGCAATTTTTACTCTTTCTTGTTCCATAGAATCTCTATGTCTGATAGTAACTGCTTCATCTTCTAAAGACTCAAAGTCGTAAGTGATACAGAAAGGTGTACCAATTTCATCTTGTCTTCTATATCTTTTTCCAATACTGCCTCTATCATCAAATTCTACATTGTATAATTTTGATAAGCTAGTAAATACTTCTTCAGCTTTGTCATTTAATTTTTTAGACAATGGCAGTACAGCAACTTTTACTGGTGCCAATACTGGGTGGAAGCGTAATACATTACGCACATCCCCACCTTCTAATTCTTCTTCATCGTATGCTTCACAAAGATAAGCTAGAGTTACCCTATCTGCACCTAAAGATGGTTCGATACAGTATGGGATGTATTTTTCATTTGTTGTATCATCAAAGTACATCATATCTTGACCTGAGTGTTCTTGATGTTGTTTTAAGTCATAGTCTGTTCTATCCGCTATCCCCCATAACTCTCCCCAACCAAATGGGAATGCAAACTCTAAGTCAGTTGTAGCATTACTATAGTGAGATAATTCTTCTTCACTATGGTCTCTTACTCTAATACTTTCTTCTTTCATCCCTAATGATTTTAACCAGTTAATACAGAATTCTTTCCAATAGCCAAACCATTCCATATCTTTTCCTGGCTCACAGAAGAATTCAAGTTCCATCTGTTCAAATTCTCTTGTTCTAAATGTAAAGTTACCTGGTGTAATTTCATTTCTAAATGATTTACCAACTTGGCCAATACCAAAAGGTATTTTCTTTCTTGATGTTCTTTGAACATTTTTAAAGTTTACAAAAATCCCTTGTGCTGTTTCAGGTCTTAAATAAACTGTGTTTTTAGCGTCTTCTGTTACACCTTGGAATGTTTTAAACATAAGGTTAAACTGACGAATATCTGTATAATCCATAGCGCCACAAGTTGGACATCCAATTTTGTGCTCATCAATATAGCTTTTCATTTGCTCATTTGGCCAACCGTCTACTGCATCCACTTCTAAATCATTTGCCAACGCATAATCTTCAATAATTTTATCTGCTCTAAATCTTTCTTTACATTTTTTACAGTCCATAAGAGGATCATTAAATCCACCAACATGACCTGAAGCTACCCAAGCTTGTGGGTTCATAAGAATGGCACAATCAACACCAACATTGTATGGGTTTTCTTGAATGAATTTTTGCCACCAAGCTTTTTTAATATTGTTTTTTAATTCTACTCCAAGTGGACCATAATCCCAAGTATTGGCTAAGCCTCCATATATTTCTGAACCTGGATATACAAATCCCCTTGCTTTTGATAAAGCAACTATCTTTTCCATTGTTTTTTCCATCTTAAATCGTCCTTTCTAATGTTCTTAATCTATAATAATTTTATATTATTTTTGCTATGATACTACAATTGTGTTTTTTATTACTCTAAATAGACCCTAGCATATTCAAGTAATTTATACTTAATTTGGCATCGACCGGTCGAAGAGAAAGGCAGCCAAGTTAAGTATAAATCACTTGAATAATACCATTAAATCAATTCTAAAGATTTTTAAAAACATGAAAAAAAGAGCATTCTAATGTCCCACCTAAGGGACGAAAGATACTCTTCCGCGGTTCCACCCTTATTGATATAGATTCCTCTATATCCTCTTTTTTTAAAACTGCTCCAAAGTGCCCTTCATTAAAAAAATTCGGTTTAGCTCTCACCACCCTAAACTCGCTTTATCCTTTTTTTAATTACTCCTCTTTATCTTCACAGTTTGCTAAATAAAATTCAATCTTACTTTTTTGCCACAAGAAGTACAAAATCTGGCTTCTTCACTTAATACACAACCACATTCACAAGCAATTTCTTGCACAATATTTGTGATTGCTGTTTCTTCTTCTGTTTTTATGATTTCTTCCATATCAGAAGCGTTATCATCTACATCTTCTACTACTGATCCTTCTATGGCTTTATGTGATTCTTCCAATGAATTTATTTCTGCTTCTATATCCTTAACTTCATCTAACACAATTTCTTCTTTTTTTTCAGGAACTTTTTTACCACATGCAGTACAAAATTTAGCATCTTCATCTAAAGTATTCCCACAAGTACATTTTGCATTCCCTATAGATGCGTTGGTTTCTTTTATTGCTTCATTCATTTTTTCTTCTAGTTTTTTTATTTCTAATTCTTTTTTGTTGATTGATTCATCTATGGCTATAATTTTAGTAAAATCATTTTGAAACAAGTCAGTATTTAAAATATCTTTGTCTTTCATTACATATACTTTTTCACCTAACACAGCACACGCTTCTTTTTTTCTTTTTAAAAGAGCTGTTATTTCGCTTTTAATTTTATTGATTTCTATCAATGTCGTTGATTTTACGCTAACTTTTTTAAACTCTCCCTTAAGCTTACCAAAAAAATCTGCCATATAATCCCCTCCCATTATTGGCTTATATATGTATAAATATTCCTAAAGTATATTTTAACTTTAAATATACTTTTTTTCAATAGCCTTTATTAAGTTTATCTATAAAGTTTAAAGTTTTAAAACTATAATTTATATGAACATCAATATACTTTTTTAAAACCATTTCTAATTCTTTAAGGATATCCTCTGTAATTTTAAATTTATACAATTTTTCAATTGGAGATGCAAGAATATATTGCATGGTATAACGCGTGCTTTCACTGATCATTATTTTGTCTTTAATGACTTTTCCGTGTTCAAGACAAAAAAGCCCTCCTTCTGAAGGACTAAAAAAATATTTGCTCGAAGTGGTTTCACAATTACTGGTTAAACACTTTGTTACTTCAGGCGTAAAACCGCTAAGACTTAAAAGTTTTAATTCAAATATGGATTTTATTAACTCAAATGAACTTACTTTTTTTCCTAATATACTTAATGTTTTATAGAGCAATTTTAGTAGTTCGTAAGTAGGCATATCTTCATCCGTTATGTAATCTATAAATTCATTAAAATATAAACCATAAGATACAACTTCAATGTCTTGCCTTAAGTCATGAAAGGCTTCTATCATGTTAATCTGTGAAATTGAATTTGAGTTTTTGCCTTTATAAATAAGAAATTCGCCTACTGCAAAAGTTTGACTTCCTGCTAGCAAATGACTATTCGGACGTCTTGACCCTTTTGCAAAGGCGTTGATTTTCCCTTTATCTTTTGTTAGTAATACAAGTCTTTTATCGTATTCTCCAATTGGCATACTGCTTAAAACGATAGCAGTTGTTTTAATTAATTGACTCATTTTTTCTCCTAGAAAAATTAGATTGTTATACGCTTTTTCTTTCTTCTTTATAAACCACTTCTACTTTATTATCTATTTCGGATTTTGTTTTGTGATTTTTCCTAAATTCGCTATATGAAATAAATGCTTCTATATTACCAGTATTTTTAAATATTTCCCAAAAACTATTTACTAACATTCTGATGCCCCCTATAAATTGCTATATTTTATATTTATAGGTTCTCCCATTTTTATTTTGGTATACTACGAAAAAAATACCATTTGCTATTTTGTATTTAACCTTGACAGGCTAATTATTGGTCTATTTCTCTTTGGTCATATCCAAAGTTTTTAATAAGAAAATCACTATCTCTCCAGTCTTTCTTAATCTTAACCCAAAGCTGCATAAATACCTTTGTTCCTAGTAAGCCTTCAATTTCTCCTCTTGCTTGTGAACCAATTTTTTTAAGCATGCTACCTTGTTTTCCTATAATAATTCTTTTATGAGAATCTTTTTCACAAATGATTGTTGCATCTATATCTATAATATCACTGTTTTCTCTGTTTTTCATTTTATCAATGACAACTGCTATCCCATGAGGTATTTCTTGGCTTAATGATCTTAATGCTTTTTCTCTTATTAATTCAGCAACCAAATGTCTTTCAGGTTGATCTGTTATCATATCTTCTGGGAAGAATTGTGGTCCTTCTGGAAGGTACTTTAATAAAATTTTAATTAAATCATCTGTGTTTTCTCCCCTTAATGCAGAGATTGGAATAATTTCTTTAAAGTCGTACTGGTCTTTGTATTTGTTAATAACATCGAATATTTCCTCTTTTGGTAACGTGTCTATTTTATTGATGATTAGAAATACAGGGGTTTTTGTTTTTTTCAGTTGCTCTAATACATACTTATCCCCTTTACCTATGGTTTTATCTGGTTCAATAAGCCATAATACAACATCTACTTCTCTAAGAGTTTTTTCTGCAACAGAAACCATATATTCCCCAAGCTTATGTTTTGGTGTATGTATCCCTGGGGTGTCAATAAAGACAATTTGTCCTTCTTCTCTTGTTACAATGGTTTGTATTCTATTTCTCGTTGTTTGTGGCTTGTCTGATGTTATGGCTATTTTTTGTCCTATTAATTGATTCATTAATGTTGATTTCCCCACATTTGGTCGTCCAATTAATGTTACAAATCCTGATTTAAAGTTTTTCAATATTAATCCTCCTAAAGATCTTATCTCTATGTTTTTTTATATGAGATAGGAAAAGAACTTTTCCTTTCCTATCTCGTATTTTCATTTAGTTAAACAATGATTCTATTTTTTCAAATAGATTTTCATTGGCTTGTAATTTGTTTTCATTTCCAATAACACATATATTGTCTTGTTTTAATACTTTATGAACAAGCTCTGCCATCCTTCTGATATCCTCTGGTTTTGTATTTAAGACTTCTTCCCTTTCTTTTTTCAAATCTTCATAAGAGATATTGCTTAAATAGGCAGAGGCAGCTGTTTCTCCTTTTGAATATGGTGTTAGTGGCGTGTCTAGCGTGCTTATGGTACCAATAATATATTTTGTCATATCTCTTTCATCTACACTGAAATGATTTAGATAATCGTATAATCTATCATAGCTTTCTAATGTTTCTTTTAAATTAGGATCTCTATAGGAAGTAAAGTAAACATTCCCTGTTCTATTAAATGAACACATGGCACCATATGCGCCACCTTTAACCCTAATATTGTTCCATAAATAATCTAATCGTGATATGGTTTGTAGTACTCTTAATACGCCAGAGTATTTGAATCCTTCAGTAACGAAGTTACCAGCTTTGGCAACATACTGAATTTTACCTGGTGTTAAGAAACCTTCATTTTGTCTTTTAAGGTTAAATATCATCCCTTTTTCTTCAACAGGTTCAGTATATAAATCTGCTACAAAAGTTTCTACTTCATTTTCAAAGATACCAAATGCTGATTTTTCAGCTGTATAACTGATCATTAAATTTTCTCTTCTGAAAAGATATTTGACCAACGCATTAAGTTTTTCAATAATATCTTGTTTTTTCGTATCGTAGTCTTTTACTAACTCTTCAACAAATCTGTAATAGGTAATTCCACTTACCATTTCTTTATAAAAAGCTAACTTTGAGAAATAGGATAATGCTCTATTAGCGGCTGCCGTATGACCAGATCCGTTTAAGAACATTTGTAGTCTTGATTTTGTTTCTAGTAATATTTCTTCAAGTCGCTTTGTATCATCCAGCTTTGTTTTCATTACCACTTCATTCAACAAGTCAAATAATATAGGTAATTTTTCAACAAATGCTTTACCTCTTATTTCCATTTTGGGCACATAAGTATCTGCCATTTCATTAAAGCCATACACATTCATTGATGCAGAAATACCACCTGTATTGATATTGATATCTCTTTCTAATTCATCATATGAATATCTTTCTGTATCCATTTTACCTAATGCTGTGGATAAGATGCCAAGATAAGGTACTAAATCCACAGGGACATTTTTTGTATCAAATAATAATTTTACATAACCAATATTATTTGTAAATGTTTCATGCAATAACACCTTAATATTATGCATATCTACAATTTCTAATGGTAATTGTTCAGGTTCTTTTCTAATATCTTTTAAATCCAATAAAGGAATTTTTTGTAAATCTTCTTTTTTAGTTGGTTCTTCTTGGTATTCTAGTAATTCTTTTGTTTCGTCCACAAGGGTTCTAAGTTCATCATCACTTAAGCTGCTTTTGTATTCTTGTAATTTGTCTTCAATTTCTTTTTCTTTTTTTGCTGTCAATCCTTTTTCAGGTTTTACAACTACTAATGACGCATGGGTATTGTTGATTAAATATTTTTCAATTAACTTTTCAAAGTAATCGGTTTTTAATCCGTCTCTTAACTTTTTGAATGTATCGTTGTATTTAAAATGCATTAATGGGCAAGCATCATATAACCAACTGTTTAAATGTTGGATGGCGTACACAACACCTTTTGGGTATTTTCCGTAATCTGCTTCTCTGATTTTAAATTCATGATAGTTAATAGACGCTTCAATCTTTTTCTTATCTAATCCATTTTTAACTAGATTTTTAAGGGTCTCATTAATAACATTAACGAATCTTTCTTTTTCCTCTTCATTTGTATCTTTTGCTACAACACTAAAAGTAGGTTGCAAAATGCCATTGTCATAAGAACCAAATACATCTTTTCCAATATTGGCATCAATTAATGCTTTCTTTAAAGGTGCCCCTTGAGCTTCTAATAACAAGTATTCTAAAACATCAAAAGCATAGTAAAGCTCTGTATCTGTTGCTTTTCCAATAGCATAATTATAACTTAAATACGTTTTATCTTTTGGATCATCATTATTGGATATGGAATATAATTCTTCCACTTCATTCACTTTATCAAATGGTTTTTGTTCTGGAATAGAAGAATCCACCTCTATCTTATCATAATGACTTAAGTATTCTTTATCCAACCATTCTAATTTTTCTTCCACTTCAAAATCACCATATAAGAAGATGTAGCTATTAGAAGGATGATAATACTTTTTATGAAATTCTAAGAAGTCTTCTTGTGTTAGGTCTGTAATAAATTCAGGGTCTCCACCTGATTCTTTTGCATATGGTGTGTCTGGGAATAAAGAGGCTTGAATTCTTCTAAACAATACTTGTTCAGGAGATGAAAACACACCTTTCATTTCATTGTAAACAACCCCTTTGTATTGCAACGGTTCATCTACATTATTTAATTCATAATGCCATCCTTCTTGCTTAAGAATCTTTTCTTCTTTATAAATATTAGGATGAAAAACTGCATCCATATAGACATGCATTAAATTTACAAAATCTTTGTCGTTACAACTTGCCACAGGATACATGGTTTTGTCGGGATAGGTCATAGCATTTAAAAATGTGTTAAGGGATCCTTTTGCTAACTCCACAAATGGGTCTTTGGCTGGAAAGTTTTTTGATCCACATAGTACGGAATGCTCTAATATATGTGGTAAACCTGTGTCATCCGTTGGTGGGGTTCTAAAATTAATTGAAAAGACTTTATTGGTGTCTTCGTTGGATAACACCAATGCTTTAGCGCCACTTTTTGTATGTTCAAATACTCTAGCAGTAGAATTTATTTCGTCAATTTTTTGTTCTTCAATTAGGTTAAATCCAGAATAGGTCTTGCCTTTTTCCATTATAATTCCTCCTTTTTTGAAAATGAACGCACTTTACATCTTATTTAGTTTGTTCAAAAAAATAATATTTACTCATTATCCCATTTACACTCTTTTAATAATAATGCTACAACAACTTTTAAAAATTTTTCATCGATTTCATCAAAACGATTATAGTTAGGGCTATCAATATCTAAAACCCCTAGAACTTTTTCTTCTTTTATTATAGGAATGACAATTTCCGAATTGGAGGCACTGTCACAGGCAATATGTCCCGGGAAATTGTGAACATTTTCTACAATTTGTGATTCTTTTTTTAAAACAGCTGTACCACAAACACCTTTGCCCTTAGGAATTCTAATACAAGCAGGCTTCCCTTGGAATGGTCCTAATACCAGTTGGTCTTTTTTCCATATATAAAATCCAGCCCAATTAACGTCTTTTAATCCATTATACAGTATAGAAGAAATATTTGCCATGTTTGCAATAACATCTGGCTCATCTTTTATAATTTCTTTTACCTGGGAGACTAATATTTCGTATATATTATTTTTTTCTTCTAAAGTCATATTGACCTCCTAAAAAATATTATAACTATAATATAAACATATATTTATCTATTTAACAATATTCTATTCCAAAATATTCCTATTTTCCATTTCAAAAAGTATAATATATCCCTAACGTAATAAAGACCCACAATAGATAATATCTGTTGTGGGCCTTTATTTGTATTATAGATTTATTTAATGGCTGCTTCTACTTCTGATATCATTATGTTCATACCTTCTACTCCACCTGAAGCCACATACCAAATATGAGAACTTAAGTAATTTATTCCATTATTTTTATAAGCATTTGTCATTTTTACTAAATCATTGTCTAGAACACTTGCCGCTGCATTGCTACCACCTGTAACAGCTGCTCGATCAATTACAAATATTATGTCTGGGTTTACTTCTAATATATACTCAAAAGAAATTTTTTGTCCGTGGTTAGATACTTCAATGTTTTCATCTGCCGCTGGGAATGCAAATTCCTGATGAATTAAATTAAATCTTGAATTCTTACCATAGGCACTTAATGCACCATCATTTGCCATAATAATAAGAGCCTTTTTATTGCTTCCTGCAACTAAAGCATTTAATTCATTTATCCTTTTTTCAATATCATTTAGTTGATTATTTACAAATTCTTCTTTATCAAAGATTTGTCCTAATGCTCTAAGGTTACTTTCAAAAGAAGCCATGTAGTTTTGATTGTCTATTGATAACATTATAGTAGGTGCGATTTTAGCGAGTTCATCATAAACTTCTCTTTGTCTTCCTGCAACTAAAATTAAATCTGGTTGAAGTTCAAATATTTTCTCAAAGTTTGGTTCAAATAAAGTGCCTACATCTTCGTATTTTCCATCATTGTATTGTCCTAAGAAAGCTGGAATATTAGACTTTGGTAAACCAATAATTTCTACATCCATTTGATTTAAAGAATCAAGGGTTGCATAATCAAAAACAATGACCCTAGCTGGATTTTTAACTACTGTCGTTTCCCCTAATTCGTGGGCAATTGTAACCGTTTCTGTTGGTTCAGCTAAAACCTCAGTTGTTTCATTTTTTGAACAACCTGTTAACCCTACTATGGATATAATTGTTAAAATAGCTACTAACATTAAATTTTTCTTATTAAACATTTTTTTCACTTTCCTTTTCTTTTTATTTTTTTAATTACTTAATTTTTATATTTTCATCTCTTAGAAGTAAACGCAAATTTTTTGGTTATTGATATTTTGAATATTAAAATTCATATCATAAATTCCACATAATACTTTCTCGTCGATGATATTATCTGTATGACCTTCTTCTACTAATTTCCCTTCGTTCATAGCTACAATATAATCAGAGTAACAAGAAGAAAAATTAATATCATGTATTACTATAATAACGGTTTTTCCTAGATTCTCTACTAGCCCTCTAAGAATCTTCATAATTTCTACAGCATGTTTCATATCTAAGTTATTAAGAGGCTCGTCCAATAGAATGTATTCCGTGTTTTGAGCTATAACCATGGCAATATAAGCCCGTTGTCGTTGTCCACCACTTAATTGATCTATAAATTTATCTTGAATTTCTTCAAGCTTCATATACTTTATGGCTTGGTCTATTTGTTCTTCATCTTCCTTCGTTAAATTTCCTTGAGAATAAGGAAATCTACCAAAGCTTACCAGTTCTCTTATGGTCAAGCGAATATCAAGATGATTAGACTGTTTTAGGATTGATATTTTTCTAGATAAATCCTTGGTATCCCATTTACCTATCTCTATGCCATCTATATATACTTCTCCTTCATCCTTTTTTAACAGTCGGCTAATCATTGAAAGCAGAGTACTTTTACCTGCACCATTAGGTCCGATAAATGATGTTATTTTGTTTTTAGGCAGTTGTAAAGACACATTGTCTACAACTTTCTTATTGCCATAACTTTTAGTAAGGTTTCTAACTTCTATCATTATTTTCTCTCCTTAAGTAGCAGATATATAAAATAAATACCGCCAACAAGATTAATTATTACACTTAATGGGGTGTGATTGTTAAAAATCCTTTCAACAATTAACTGACCGCCGATTAAAGCAATACCACTTAATATCATAGATCCTAAAATCAAATAGGTATGTTTGTATGTATTTAACATTTCTCTAGCTAGATTTACCACTAACAGTCCTAAGAAAGTAATTGGACCAACCAATGCCGTTGCTACAGATATCATTATTACAATAACAACCAACATTCTTTTAATAACTTTATCGTAATCAACGCCTAAATTTACTGCATGTTCTCTTCCTAGAGAAAGGACATCCATTTTTTTAATATATGGATAGGTGTAAATGGCCAATACCACAAATATTAGCGCTGACAAATTCAACAAATCTGTGTTCACATTATTAAAACTAGCAAACATCCTATTTTGAACAATGCTAAATTCATTAGGATCAATTAACATTTGCATAAAGGAAGATATACTCTGAAAGAAAGTACTAAAGATCATCCCTACTAAAAGTAAAAAATAAATATTCTGAGTTTCTTTTCTAAATAACAATTTGTACAACACGCCTGAGAAGAACATCATTACCACTATGGAGAGTACAAAGTTCTGAGTTACATTAACAACTTCTAATGTTCTAGCCCCTAATATAAAAACAATAGTCGTTTGAACAAATAAATACATTGCATCCAGGCCTAAAATACTTGGTGTTAAAATTCTATTATTGGTTATTGTTTGAAATATAAGTGTTGAAAAAGCAATTACTGAGCCAGTTAACAAAATTGCAGCAGCCTTTGGAATTCTTCTTGGTAAGGCATATTCCCAGTTACGACTGTTTAAACCAATGGTTAAATAAAGAATCATTAATATAAACAGTAGGCTACCTAGTAATAGCAGCTTTTTATTGTTCGTCATTATTTGTCCCCCCTAAACAGCAAGTATAAAAATACAACACTTCCTATTACTCCAACTGTTAACCCAATGGAGATCTCGTAGGGGAAAATAATAATACGCCCTAAAATATCACAGAAAAGTAAAAAAACTGCACCAAGCAACGCTGTAGGTAGTAAGTTTTTCTTTAAATTGTCTCCTTGATAAATTGTAACGATATTAGGAATGATAAGTCCTAAAAAGGGCATTCTACCTACGGTTATTACAACAAGAGATGTGGTTAAAGCTACTATCATAAGTCCTATATTCATAACTTTATTGTAATCTAACCCAAGATTAGCTGAGAAATCTTCTCCCATTCCTGCTACTGTGAATTTATTAGCATAAAAAAATGCGACAAACACCAGTGGAATACTTATGTATAAAAGTTCATATCTTCCTCTTATAACCATTGAAAAGTCACCTTGTAACCAAGAGGATATGTTTTGTACAAGATCGTACCTATATGCAAAAAAGGTTGTTATAGAATCAATTATATTACCAAGCATAATACCAACTAAGGGCACAAATATTTTGTTTTTAAACTTGATCTTTTTTATTATTCTTATGAATAATAATGTCCCACCTAATGCAAAGGCAAAGGATACCATCATCTTTGTTAAACTACTAGATGAAGAAAATAATAGCAGCGCTACTAATATACCAAGTCTTGCACTATCTACAGTTCCTGCAGTGGTGGGTGAAACAAATTTATTTCTGGTTAGCTGTTGCAT
The DNA here is from genome assembly GCF_004342165.1 of Natranaerovirga pectinivora. NCBI lineage: Bacteria > Bacillati > Bacillota > Clostridia > Lachnospirales > Natranaerovirgaceae > Natranaerovirga > Natranaerovirga pectinivora. The sequence goes on from NZ_SMAL01000003.1 coordinate 402,561, forward strand.
TATTAGACCACCCATACTCATACTAACACCTGCAACAATAATACTAACCAAACGTGGTATTCTACTTATTAAAATAATTTGTACTTGCATATCATCCAGCCGAAGTAGGTCTATAATACGAATGTTATTGACGCCTATAAATAAGGATGCGATTGAAAGAATAATAAGTGCTATAAATAAATATCTTTTTTTCATAATGTCCCCTAATTTTATGCTTTTTTATTTGACATCTCTGTGTGAGATGCCTATAATAAATACATGTTTTCGTGATATTGATTTTGATTATGATTATCATTTACTTGTAGTATCATAACAGAAATAATATGGTAAAACTTAAATATATTTCTATTTTTATAACAATATTTTTATAAAAGGAGTTGATCTTTATGGGGGACTCTTTTCAGTCTCCAGGTAAAAAGTACGTCATTAGTACTATGGAAAGATTTCATTTATGTACTCATATCCCTATAAAGGCAGTTGATAAAGAATGTACAGTTATACATACAGAGGGGCATTCAGATGTGTATGAATCTATTTTTCGCGAGCATAAGGTTCTAGATAGAATAGATAATGAGATGGATAAAGAAGATATTAATACTTGCTTAATACTATCTAATAAGCATATTGAATTTACGGTAATATATCTTTGTCCAAAGAATTTTGATAGAGGCTTTTATATATTAGGTCCATACACAACTAATCCTTTGACAAATAACCTAGTTCTGTATAAACCATCTAATTGCATTCCCCACCTTATTACTTTACTTCGTAATCTTGCTAGAGATTCTGACTTTATTAGAAAAAAGAGAGAGCCTAATTATTCTATATATGTAAGAAAGGCATTAGAATATATTAGTACAAAATACAATGAACCTCTAACTGTTGAGGAAATTTCTGATTATTTAGGAATAAGTAAATGTTATTTTTGTTCTTTGTTTAAAAAAGACACTAAGAAAACATTTACTCAAGCTCTAAATGAAATACGAATTGAGAAGAGTAAAGAATTATTAAAAGATACTGATTTGTCCTTATTAGATATTGCTATTGCTGTTGGGTTTAATAATCAAAATTATTATAATATGATTTTTAAAAAAATGAATGATATTACTCCTTATCAGTATCGAAATATGGATTTTTAAACAAAATGGTTTCAATATATTCTAAACCTTTATATAGAATATATGAAACCACTTTATTTATTGCTTATTATTTATTGCTTATTATTTATTTATCTTATCTTTACTTAATCCTAAATTTATTGATTTGAGCAATGACTTGTTTGATACTGTTATCTAAATCATCCACTAATCCAGTAATACTTTCCATTAATGCCACTTGTTCCTCTGAAGAAGCGCTAATTTCCTCTGTTGAAGCAGCTGCTTGTTGGGATACTTCAGAAATATGTTGAATTGAATTAAGTACATCATTTTTTAATTGTTGGACATCCACAATATTGTTATTAAGGTTTTTCATTTCTGACATTACAATCTCGCTTCTACTCATTATATCTCCAAGAGCATCTGATGAATGATTCATTGACTCACTTACTTCTTTGATTAGGGTTTTAGATTCTTCTGTATAACCATTTGTTTTTTCAATTTCATTAATAATATTGTTTATTATTATTTGTATTTCTTTGGTAGCAGAGGATGACTGTTCTGCTAATTTTCTTATTTCATCAGCTACTACTGCAAACCCACGGCCTTGTTCACCTGCTCTAGCTGCTTCTATAGCAGCATTTAAAGCCAATAAATTGGTTTGCTCTGATATTGAGTTTATGGTATTTACAATATCACTAATGCTTTGAGAACTCTTAAATAATAATTGAATGCTTTCTACTACCTTTGATGCATTTCCTTGATATTGATTAAACTGATTCTTTAAGCTTGTTAAGGAATCCGTCCCCAGACGGTTTTTCTCTATGGTTTCTTCCGTTGAGAGTAAGGTTTTTGATACATTGTTTTTCATTTCTTCAACTTTTGAGGCTAATTCTCCAGATTTATCTGCCGTTTTAAAACTTTCATCAGCCTGACTATTTGCTCCTGCTGCTATTTCTTGTATAGACTTTGCCACTTCTCTACTTGTAAAGTTAACATCATTTATAACTACTTTAACTTTATTAGAGGATTGTTCTGTATTAACACCTAACTCATCTGCATAAAGTACTAGCTCTCTAATATTTTTAGTTACATTGTTAAGACTTTTAGTAAGTAAGCCTATTTCATCTTGTGATGTAACACTAAGTTCGCCAACACTTAAATTATACTCTGAAAGTTGTTGGGCCAATTGAGTTGCTTTTAATAAAGGTTTTGATAACCTTTTTGATAGAGCTAAAGCAAATAATACTGCAAGTAGTATTATAATAAGGTTAATAACTATTAGCTTTAAATTAATGTTAGATAATAAGGCATTCATATAATCCAAATCCTTATCTACACCTAAAAACCCAATGACCTCATCATTATAAACAATTGGATAAAAAGCTGATATAAAGGAGCCATATTCTTCTGCGCTTTCGATATCTCCAATAAATTTCTCACCACTCATGGCTTCAGCGAAACCATCATAAATCTCTTCTATATCACCGAATTCTGCAGCATATATATCGTTGTCATCTGCCCCTTCTACGACATAAAAGTAGTTTCCATTACTGTCTCTAGACATAATATATACATATTTTGAACTAGAAATTTTTCTAACTCGGTTCAATTCTTCTTTAAGCTTTATATATATAGTACTATTGGTGTCTTGTGTTTCTAATATCTTAGCAATATCTTGTGGATTAACAACATCCATCGCTATTTCAACGGTTCTTGCAGCTTCTTGTTTTATATTCTCTGTAATACTGTTCATAAAGGGTAAAAAAATTGTTGTTATTGTTATGGCTGTCGTTATTAAAACACTAATTAATAAAGACAAGGAGATTTTTGTACTAACCTTTTTGAAAAACTTAATTTTTGACTGGATCTCTTTCTGTGTATGCTGTCTACTCTCTTCCATTGTTTTCCTCCCAAGTGTTGTTATCAACTTATTATTATACCTCTTATTTCGTCAGAGTCACGAGCTTTGTTGAAAGCATGTTTTCAAATCCTTGCAAGCAAGTTTGCCATCATACTTTCATATTATAATTATACAAATTTATTCATAATAACACAATATATTTTATATTAGACCAATGCAAAAAGGAATATCAACTTTTATTGATATCCCTTTTTTATTGAAACTATATTATTAATGCTTAAAATGTCTCATATTTGTAAATACCATTGCAATCCCATATTTATTGCATTTATCAATAGAATCTTGATCTCTTATTGATCCACCTGGTTGAATAATAGCTGTTATACCTGCTTTATAAGCTTCTTCGACACAATCATCAAATGGGAAAAATGCATCTGATGCCAATGATGCACCTTTGAGGCTCTCTTCTCCTAAATGTTCAATAGCGTGATCAATTGCTTGTTTACAAGCCCATATACGATTTACTTGACCTGGTCCAATACCAATAGAAGTCTTATCTTTTGCAATTGCTATTCCGTTAGATTTAGCATGTTTTACTACTTTCCATGCAAATAACATATCGTCCATTTCTTTATCTGTTGGTATTCTATCTGTAACTACTTTTAATTCTTCATCAGGTAATAAAACACTATTTATTGTTTGAACCAATAATCCACCTGCAACCTTTTTAAGATCTAAAGAATCTGATGGAGATTTTGTTTCAATATTGTCTAACTTTAGTATTCTTATGTTTTTCTTACTTGTTAATACTTCAACAGCTTTATCCGTATAGCTTGGCGCTACAACGATTTCAACAAAAATTTTATTGATTTCTTCTGCCGTTTGTTCGTCTATTTCTCTATTTGCTACAATTATCCCCCCAAATATAGACACTGGGTCAGCTTCATATGCTTTTTTATAGGCTTCAAATATTGACTCACCACTCCCAACACCACAAGGATTGGCATGTTTACAAGCAACGATTGTTGGCTCTTCAAATTCTTTTAGTAATTCCAATGCCCCATTGGTATCATTAATATTATTGAAGGATAACTCTTTACCATGTAATTGAACTGCCTCTGTTAAAGCCCCTGTTGTCTTACCAATTTCTTTATAAAACGCAGCTTTTTGATGTGGGTTTTCACCATAGCGCATATCTTGTACTTTCTCAAATGTCATTGTAATGGTTTCTGGTAAATCTTTTTCCCCAACTTCTTTAATTAAATACTTAGCAATTAATGAATCATAATGTGCTGTATGTTCAAATACTTTTTTACATAAATAAAACTTAGTCTCTAAAGAAACTTCACCTTTATTTTTTACTTCTTCTATTATTGTACTATAATCTCTAGGATCAACAACAACTGCAACATCTTGATAGTTTTTTGCTGCTGAACGAAGCATTGTTGGGCCACCAATATCAATATTTTCAATAGCCTCTTCTCTTGAAACCCCATCTTTTAAAATGGTTTCTTTGAAAGGATATAAATTAACCACTACCAAATCAATTAAATCAACATTTAATTCTTTTACTTGTTTCATATGCTCTTCATTAGAACGCATAGCTAATAAACCAGCATGAATATTGGGATGTAATGTTTTTACACGGCCATCTAAACACTCAGGGAATCCAGTTACATCAGATATATTAATTACATTTATACCTTCTTCTTGTAATTTTTTAGATGTACCACCTGTAGAGATGATTTCTACACCTAATTTATCAAGTTCTTTTGCCAATTCAACAATACCCGTTTTGTCTGAAACACTGATTAATGCTCTTTTCATCTTTATAGACCTCCACTTTATATTAATATTTACTTAGTTTCCATTAAAAAACCGCCTGGGCATCCTATTCAATAATAGAATGCCCAGGCGGTCGGCTAAATACACACCCTATATTCCCTGTGGGTTAATCCCACTTATCCGCCAGTCATATAGAGTTATACAATTTTTCATTATCCAATAAATACATAATAAAGAATAAATAATATTGTTAATATATACATTAACCAATTTACATCTTTAGCTTTTCCAGTAAATAATTTTATTAAAGTATAAGATATAATACCGAAAGAAATACCTTCTGAAATACTAAATGTAAATGGCATAGCAATAATTGCTAAGAAAGCCGGAATTGCTTCAGTATAATCGTCAAAGTCAATTTTTTTAATTGAGTCTAACATATAGAAACCAACGATGATTAATGCTGGAGCAGTAGCAAAACCTGGAATAGCTAAGAATATTGGTGAGAAGAATAATGCTAATCCAAAGAAAATTGCTGTAACAACTGCTGTTAATCCTGTACGTCCACCATCTGCAACCCCTGCAGCACTTTCTACATAAGTTGTTGTAGTTGATGTTCCAAGGACAGCACCTGCAGTTGTAGCAATAGCATCTGCTAATAAAGCTTGTTTTGCTCTTGGTAATCTACCTTGCTCATCAAGGTATCCTGCCTTACTAGATACACCTATTAAAGTACCAAGTGTATCGAATAAATCAACGAACAAGAATGCAAATACGACTACAAAGAAATCTAATGAAAAGAAATTTGAGAAATCAAATTGTAATGCAATCGTACTTATTGAAGGTATTGAACCAATTATGCCATTAGGTATTAAATCGTATTGACCAATATCTGCATTAACCACATACCATCCAGTTAATTGCGCTATAATACCTAATACGTATGTAGCTAATATACCAATTAAAATAGCACCTTTTACTTTTCTAGACACTAAAATAGCTGTTAAAATGACACCAATAACCGCAAGAACAACTGTCACATGTGTTATATCACCTAATGTAATATATGTAGCAGGACTTGCAGTAATAATACCTGCATTTTTGAAACCAATAAGTGCGATAAACAAACCAATACCAGCACCTACACCATATTTTAAACTATTTGGAATTGTATTAAATATTGCTTCTCTAACATTGATAAGTGTTAATACGATAAAGATTAAACCTTCTACAAAAATCGCTGTTAAAGCAATTTCCCATCCGTATTGAGTTGCTACATAGTAAGCAAAATATGCATTAAGACCCATCCCTGGAGCTAACGCAAAAGGATAATTAGCAGCAATTGCCATTATTAATGTACCAATAATTGAAGCTAAAGCTGTTGCAGTAAATAAAGCACCTCTGTCCATACCTGTAGTACTTAAAATGTTAGGATTAACAATAAGAATATACGCCATTGTCATAAATGTTGTAATCCCTGCAAGTACCTCTGTTTTTACATTTGTACCATTCTCTTTTAGTTTGAAAAACTTTTCCACCTAGAAGACCTCCTCATATTCGTATAATATAAATTTATTTTAACAGACAAGTTTTTACATGTCAACGAAAAAATGAACATTAAGCAGCTTTATTTAAATAATGTTCGTGTTATTTTGTAATGAATTTTAATTACACTTCTTATATTTCTACATATTACCTATTATTTATCTTAAACATTTGAATTTTTCTCACTTTTTTCTTATTACATCATATATTGTTATTATTGAAAACTTTTGCTTTTACATTAAAGTACAAGCTCTTTTTTTATAAATTTTATTCTTTAAGACATAATCCTTATAAATATTGTCAAAAATAGTAAATAAGGAGGTATGTATGGAAACCTTTAATGATCTAAATAAAACCAAGAAATTATTATTTTTATTGTCTTCATTAATGCTAATAGACTATATCCTAACATACATAGGTATTCACCTATTGAACTTTATATCTGAAGGCAACCCTTTTATGCGATTTTTTATGGAATTACCTTTTTTTATTGGACTACCTTTAAGAATACTTTTTTTATTATTCCCAGTTACTCTAATGTTATTAGCTTTTTCACTTACTGAGAACAAAAAAAGGATTGTTTTAGTTGTAAATGGTATGGTAGGTATACAGTTTATACCTTTATTTCTTCATATGTATTGGATTTTTGTATATTATAATTATTAAAAGCGTCGTTAAAAACGACGCTTTTATACTTATTGCTATTCCCACTCAATCGTAGCTGGTGGCTTACTTGTAATGTCATAAACAATACGATTTACATTATCTACTTCATTAACAATTCTATTAGATATTTTAGCCAATAATTCATGGTCAATTCTTGACCAGTCTGCTGTCATAAAGTCTGATGTATCAACAGAACGAAGGGCTACTGTGTAGCTGTATGTTCTTTCATCACCCATAACACCAACACTTCTAAGTAGCATTTTATCAGTAAATTAAAGGGTTTTAGGATTACTTGGGTTTATAATCTTTGGTTTGTTTGTACAAGGAGTGACACTATGATTTTAAAACTGTTAGGTGGCTCCAATTTCAACATCGAGATGGTATCATATATCATCAGAAAACTCAAGCAATTCTAACTACTTTTTTTTTATATTATGAAGGTAATTTTATATGCTTAGCAAGTGCATCTTCTACTTCTCTTTGTTGAACTGATAAATAGTGTTGTGTCACTGCTACTGTTGAATGTTGTAGTAATTGTCTTACTAACTCTACATTATAATTATTGTTATTGTAGATGGATACAGCAAAGGTCTTTCTAAAACTATGGGTCCCAATGTTTTCTAATCCTAAGTAGTCTGTAACTAGTTTTAAATGTTTTTGTACTGCTCTAACTGTTATATCGAATAGTTTTTGTTTTGGTCCGATAGAATTATCTAGGGCATATGATTGTAGATAACTGTATATCTCTTGTGGTACTGTGAATTCTCTTTTTTTACCTGTTTTCTGCTCTTTTATTTCTAACCTATATCTACTTCCATCTTTTACTATATCTGATAATCTAAGATTTACTATATCCCCTATCCTCAATCCTAAATTTAATTGTATTGTCAAGGCTACTGCTATTCGTTCATTGGGTCTAACTTTTATATTATCCTTAGTTAAAAAACCTTCTCTTATCGTTTTGATGATTAGAGAATATTCCTCTTCTGTCAATGCTCTTGTTTTTATATTTGCCATTATGTATTTTCACCCCTTTGTCAATAAGTTTTCTTAAACAGTTCTTATTATCTAATATTAATGTTCGGATTTTAACTTCCCTATTTTTTCCTTATTAATATCTCTACTTTGTTCTTTTTATGTATATAAAACGTACTTATTTTTTACTCTTTGTCCATCTCTTTCATGGCTCTAAATAAGGTTGAACCCGATATCCCAGATAGCTCTTCAATTTCAGATATTGAGAACGCCTTAGTACGATACAATCGAATTCCCTTATCAATATCTTCTGTTCGCCTTGGTCTACCAACTTTTCCTTTTTCTTTCGCCTTTAAATACCCATCTAGTCTTCTTTTCTCTAAATAGTATTTATTGATATCTGCAAATCCTCTCATTGACGTATAGTATTCAGTGCCATTCAGATAAGGTTCTTCGATACTACAAAGAATAACTTCCTTTCCTTGTAACTCTTTTAATACTTTTAGTAACTCTTTAGCATCATCTGATAAGTCTATAACTGACCTTATAATTAATCTTTTTCCACTTTCGATTGTATCTAATAAACTTTCTAGTTCATCTTTACAAGCATCAGTATCAATAAAAATATCGTTCTCATGGATATCTAAATCGTTTCTAAGATTAAAGACCTTTGTATTATCTCTTATCTGCTCTCTATCCGTATTTTCTATGAAGTAAATATAGTTTTTCAAGTCATACACCCCATTTTTTCTTTTTATTTCTAGAGATTTTGATACAGTTAATATCTCTAGATGTTATAACAAACTTAATAACTTATCCCAAAATACTTTCCCAAAAATATTCTTTATAATTTTTCAAACAAAAACTACTATCAATCGTATGTTTTTAGCAAAAAGAAAATCTACAATAGTTTTGGGAAATAGTATCAAAATAGAGTTTTTGATACTATTAAAATTTTATAGATTTTAACATTCCCAAAATCATTAATCTTTTTCTACTACTTAAAAACTCTTACTATCTTAATATCTTCAATGTTTATCTCTCTTTCTTCTTCTGTCAGTTCATTGTAAACCAGGAGGATATTTGATGGTGTTCTTCCTATCATTTTAAAATCTTTATATGTAGCCGCTATTAATCTATTGTCATGTAGCTCAATTAACAATGTGAATTGTTTGAGTAATAGTGTTAGAATTCTCTTTGTGATTTTATCTCTATCATTTGTCATTAAGACAAACTCAGTACCTTCTATTGCTCTTGTCTCTTTGTTTTTATTCTTTATTATTCTTTTACTCAATTTTTCCACCTCCTTTTTATAGAAGTAGAACGATAAAGCCCTACTTCTTAGAAATACAAGACATCATCTTCTTCCCAATCCTCCCAATCCTCATCTTCTAATATTTCTTGCTCTAATCTTTCGTTTTCTTCTTTGTTGATTTTACTGAAATACTCTAATAACTCTTCTTCATCCATTTTAAACTTTTCTTTTATTATTTTGCTCATTTCTTCTTTTAACTGTTTTAATTCATCTTCTTTGTAAATACCATATAAGCCATACTTTCTATTACCACTGGTTTTTTTAGTAATAATACTTGAAATTACTAATTGTGTTCCTTCATTTTGTAACTCCTCAAGACTAATATTAACTGCACCTATTTTTTGATTAAATATATCTGCTAATAAAAGTGCTACTTCTTGAGGTATTGGGATTTTAATTGTGGCTTTTGGTGCACAATTAAAACCATCAACTTGATTTTGTTTGTTTTGATTAAACATTTTTAATTCACTCCTTTAAGTTTTATAATTAAAATACTTTTTTCTGTCCATTAAATATTTATAGATGTATTAATCAATTCGTTTTATAGTAAAATTTATTATAAGTGTCCATTTAAATAATATGATCCTCTTTCTGCTTCGCAGAAAGAGGATCATATGGCTTTGTTTGTTTATGTAATTTCTAGATTTACTTACCACCAAAACTTACATTTTTATTAGAAGTGGAAGTAGTTATAGGTATTACATTATTTTCTTTACCTTTTTCATAATTCTTTATTTCTTTTTCTAGTTTAGCTAGTTGTGTAAACTGTGCATTGACTATTTTATTGTATTTTGTTGCAAACTCTAATGCTAAATGACCTTCCTTTTCTGCACAATGTTCCCCTAATTCATTTAACTGTATTGCTAAGTATCTTACAAATCCATTTACTTTTTTTATAAACTTGCAGGCTTCTTTTTTGTTCATTTCTTGTGTGAATTTTCTTTGTGTCCACTTGTATTCACCATTGAAATCACACCAATTTTTATAAGACAAATATAATTCTTTTGAACTAAAGCATTTATGATTTTTAAATATTTTATCTGGTGGTATTAACTGAACACATTCTTTCCACCACTGGTCCATCGCTGACATATCCTCTGCAAATTCTTCTACTACAAGCTTCATTTCATCTGGTTCTGATAATCCCTCTTCTACATATAACTTATATCCTTCAATGCACCAGTTTAATATGCCCGACAACTCTTTTTCTAATTTACTTCCTAGTTCCCTATCCATTTCTTCTTTTTGTATCTGTGTTGTAAATGGTATTATCTTTAGCCTAGACCATATGGCTATATCTGTCCCTGTCACCCTGGGTTTGTAATTGGTATCAAACCACAATTTAAATCTTGATGGGAACTCGACATTTTCTTTATGTAATCCTCTACAACTGATATAGCCACCACCAGTTAATGATTTTATTAACCCTTCATTCAATTTGTCATTCTCTTCTGTTTCTGATACAGTAGCAAATCGTTTGTCCCTAAGTCTTAACAAGTCAGGTCTGGGACCATTGTTTTTATTAGCGTAATTTTGCATAACCGTTTGTGGGGAAACGATTACAGCATAGTCACTTAAAATCTTTAGGATAGTATTTATAAATAATGTTTTTCCGTTATTCCCTGAACCTTGCAATATAAAGAGTGCTTTTTCATTACATTTGCCACTAATTGTATACCCTAAAGCTTTTTGAAGGTAATGTCGAACCTCTTCTGATGGTACTAATCTACTAATGGTTTTTTCCCATAAAGGACAATCTAACTCTTGATTGTATTCTACCTTGCTTATTTTAGTTTGATAATATTTTTTTGAATGCTCAACAAATTCCATTTTATCAAAATCATATATTCCATTAGATAGATTAAGAGCATTTTTTTCTTCTATTGTAATATCACCAAATTCTCTAATAAAATGGCTTTTAGAAAACTCTATTATTTCTAGACAATTCCTTTTGTTTCTACTTGTTGCAGTATACTTAAAAAGTTCTTCAGCCTCAAATTCTGCATTTTCTTTTACTAGACTATCTAATTCATTTAATGAAGATATGGCTAGATTATAGGCCTCATGTTTTAGATTTGTAAAAACTTTTTCAGCAAATTCTAGTAAGTCCATATCATAAACTCTACTCCAATATTTTCCTGTCCACTTCAACCATTCCTTCGAGCTGTCTATGTATCTAAGATTTTCCTTGTTTATATAGTAAAATCTTCTACCACTGTCTGAATTGTTATAATCACCTAATCTCGTATCTATTACATTTTTATAATCCAATCCGAAGTTTTGTATGTATTTTGTCATATATTTATTCAACTCTTTGCTAGTAAAACAATGTAACCCTTTAATTTTTATTGAGTTCATAAACTCTTCTTCTCTTGTTTTTAAGATTATTTCTTCCATGTCTACTACTTCTTCTACTTTTTCTTTGCTTACTTTTTTCCAATCGTAAACTTTTGTTATTCTTAGGGATGCTTGTGTTACTTGATGTCTTACATACCCTGTTGATTTTTTATTGCCTCTATACATTTTTGAAGTTTTAAATATTTCCTCGGCTTGTGCAGGGTTGTTTCCATTCACATATAATATTTGTGATATAAAAGCAAAATCAGCAGCACTCTGACTATCATAAGCCTTTATACTACATCTACTATCTTTATCCCACTTCTCTACTTCTTCCCAATTTCCTTCTAGAAACAACTTGCCTTTCTTAAATGATTTAATCTTTTCTAATACATCGTCATTAGATACTTCATAGATGCCCTGATCTATGAACTCAATGTTTTCATTTTGCAGTTTAGGTAAATGGGTCTCACATAGTTTATTTAGTTCGTCTTGACAATCTACCACTTCTTGATTACTTCCAATGATATCCCCTGTCACTATCATAAATCTAGCACTATCATAAACTTCTACTATTCCATATCTATCTACATGTTTATATCCCTCAGGTTTTTTTGCTCTAATAAAGATATGCGTTCCTTTGCCACTTATTGATGTTTCTGCATAACTGTTAAACTGTGATAGTAGGAGTTTATTAAGTTCCTCAAATTTTTCTAGTTTTTCTATGTCATGACAATCAATGTCTATACAAGTGACATCACAATCTGCTGTTAATCCTACACCTAATGCCACAACTTTTTCTTCATTTAATGCCTCTACTGCCTTATCAAAACTTACTAATCTATCTGTATCTTTTGTTCCCACACCTCTATAATCCACTAAGCTAAGAGGTTTTTTAACTATCTCTCCTTCTTCATTTGCACAAAACCCTACCCAAGTATTTAAAGATTTTAATACTGTGGGTATATTTGCTGTGTTTCTTTTCATTTTTTCTATATTAACTTTAGTCATCTTTTCTTTCTCCTTTTAGTTAAGGTGTTAACTTTTTTATCTCTATAAAATTTCATCACCCTATTTATTTGTTGTTATTGCTATCTTGCGTAATTTAACTAAGGTTTCTTATTGTCAAACAACCCTATTTTTTTCTTGATATACCTACCCTTGATTATGATTAAGTAAATAACTTTATTTTTTCTCTAAAAAAGTTTTATAAAAAATAGAAGTTAAAGAATTATAAGCTTAGAAAAAAATAAAACTGAAAATGAAGTTCACTTTTTACACCCAAATCAGGAAAATCCGACCCCATAAAGACTTTTTTGGGGTCTCTTGATTTTTCACAATCACACCTTATTGTCCCTAACCTTATAAACTTGTACTACTTCTACTTTTAGTTAATTTTACTTAATCACTTCCAAGTAATAGGTTAGAGATTAAGATTTTACTTCTATAGTCTCACTAATTCCTTTACGATAACGCTCAACATATAAAGTACAATATCTATCTATACTAGAAGAATGTTCTGCGATGATATCCTCATCTAGCTCTTCTGATAGTGTTATCAGAAAGTTATGTAGCACGAACCCTTGAGAAAAAATGTATACACAATCTTCCTCTATATGAGCCTCTTCAAATTTTGCGATCAGGACATCTATAACTCTTTTGCTGAGTGGAAGCCTAATCTTTGTTTGTAATGAATTTGCCATCTCTTTATTCACCCCCTTTCCCTTAATCTCGTATAGCCTCTACTTATATTTGACTCCTACTATAAGTAGAACTATAACCCTTTTAATCCTCATAAACTTTATACTTGTAATTGCGTTCATAACTGCCTTTTAAAACCAACTTACCAGATGAAAAACTATAATTTCCCTCAAACTCTTCAATACAATAATAATCAAGTTCTTTTGTTAAACTTTCAGGTAAATCAATTTCTATCGTAACTTCTACATTCTGCTCTGTGTTGCTCATTGTTTTAAATATTTTATGTATCATCTTAAATCCACCCCCTCGTAAAAATTTTGATAACTTTGTCATACCTATATACGGCAAACAGCCAGCACAATTGTCCATTTTTAAGCGTCCCCAAGAAGTTTTTTTAAATGCAGTTATAGCCTAGAAATCCCCCTGTTTCACTAAGGAGCAATATTATTCATGTCCATTCTCTTTTATATAACCTGTCAATGCTTTTTGTGAAATATGTTGTTTATTTCATAAAACATGTTATTTGTTTTATGAAACATGTCCTAAAATCTCTTTTTTTTCTTACAATAATACCTTCAAACCCTTTCTATACCTAGGTTATAAGCTACCTCACATTTTAGATTTAGATATTTCTACAACCATCCATTCATGATTTTTCTTCATTTTTACTAAAATACATCTAATTTCATTAATAACTCTTTAAACCCTTTCTATATCTACCTTATAACCTCCCCCCATTTTTCATCTTTCTAAAACTGCTCTAATTCTTTTAAAACCCATCAATCCAAGTCTGCCCAATTCCCATTTTTTGACCTGATTAAGAATTTAAAACCTTTTAACCTATAAATACTCAATAGGATTTCTTAAACTTCATTCAAATCAATTTTTAAATATTCATTTCTCTAAAAAAGGGCATAAAAAAAGAGCCCTATGCTCAATACTCTTAAAAATTTTATTCAATTGTCTATTTTTCTAACCTGATCCACTAAAGCAACCTGATCAATTTTTACTTAATCCCATCTTAATAATTTTAGCATTACTTTGGTTAAATTATAAAACCTTATTTTTATTTTAAGTTTTTTTTATCTGCTAATTTAAATAGATAAATAGCAGAAGGCCCTATTGAAGTTATTGTTGGTAAGATGGCTATTATTAGTACACCTATTAATGATGGTTTTAATGGTATTATTGCTACCCAACAAAAAGTAAATATTAAAAATGGAATACATATTAATATACTTTTTAGCAATATAAGATAATCTTTCTTATACATTTTTTTAGTTCCGACCAACATTCTTTTAATATCTTTTTATCATTTTCTGGTATCATTCTTTTCACCCTTAGATTTATTTTAGTTACTTTATATATAAAAAAGTATTGTCTAGAGTTAATATAATTTTAACTGCAGTTTTTAATTATTACTATGTCCTTTTTTAATAAAACATGTAAAAAGATAACCCTAAGTATTAGGTTATCTTTTATTGGTTTAATTAGAGTAATACTGCTAAAAATAATATTATTGAACCTATAATATATACCAATACATCTTCTTTTTTACTTTCTTTTAATAAATCTAATGCACTTTTTTCTTTTCTCATTTGTAACTCTAAAACTCTTATAAAAGTTATTGCTAAAAAGTATTCATATAACCATAAGAAAAATACTTTTACTTCATGGGTTATAACTCCAAAAGTTAATCCATACTTTAAATAAACACTTCTTTGCTCTATTAAAGATTTATTAAATATATCAAATGCTATTAATATTAAACCTATGTATATTGTTAACCAAACAAACTTATATACTTTATGTCTTAAATCTTTTGATTTTTCACTTTGGTCTGAGGCATGCTTATCTACAAACTTATTACTTTGATTATACCCGAAGCTACATAGTAAATAAATTAAAACTACTATTACTGTTTGTATTATAGATAATAAACCCGGATAATAACTTATTATATTGTCTAATGTTATACTCATCATAATTATTGAAAATATTGCACTGGATATTAAGCCTGCTAATATAGAAACAAAAAATGCTTTCATTTAATCACCCTATACCAGTATAGCCTTTTAATTGTTACTTTGCAATATTTTAGACTTCACCACCTTATTTAGTTATTAAATAAAACTGTAGGTATTTATGTCCATAATAAAGACATTATTTATCAACTCTAGAATTTTAACTATGTCCTTTTTTAATAAAACATGTAAAAAGATAACCGTTTGAAAGGTTATCTTCTCACACTATTGATTTTATTACTTGTAATTCTTTACCTATCTAACCGGACCATTCCAATACCATATACCATGCATAAATATGAAATAATCCATGTATACTTGCCCTTCTTTGGGATTTGGTACTTCTTTATATGGGTCGATTGCACTTTGAACATCTAACCATTGACTTCTGTATAACCCCATTCCTGTGTTGTTATCTACTAGGTAAGGGCTTCCCAAGAACTCTTTATTACTTCCTAAATCACCATGCTCTATTAACTTACCATTTGGATGGGCTCTACCTATTTCTGTGGCTACATTTTGACCAAAACCTAGAATACCCGTCTTTGGGTCTACTTTTAATACTACACTTCTACCATCTGGTGTTATGAAGGTGTCACCCTCTTTTGCCATTGGTCTGTTAGGGTCATTGTGTCTTAATGTTAATGCACCAACCTCTGGTATCTTTACTTCTTGTCTTTCTGGTTTCTCTAACGTTCTTAATATTA
Organism: Natranaerovirga pectinivora; assembly: GCF_004342165.1. Classification (NCBI taxonomy): domain Bacteria; kingdom Bacillati; phylum Bacillota; class Clostridia; order Lachnospirales; family Natranaerovirgaceae; genus Natranaerovirga; species Natranaerovirga pectinivora. Next base: position 418,577 of record NZ_SMAL01000003.1, read on the forward strand.
TTGTAGAAGCCTCTGCTCTTGTAGCATTGTTACCCGGATTGAAATTACCCTTGTCATCACCTACTATTATACCTCGTGCATATACTGACTTGATATAATATTGCTCACTTCTTTTTGTTATTTTATTATAATCACCTATTAAAACCTCTATACCATCTGAATTTACTTGCTCTTCACCTAATATATTTAATAAAGCTCTTTCTGTATACTTTGCCATCTCTAATCGAGTTATTGGTTTGTCAAAATCTCTTGAACTTAATTCACTATTTGTTACTATACCCAATTTATAAGCCTCCTCAAACTCACCTGAAGCCCAATGTTGACCCTGTTGACGAGTAAAGGTCTTACCTGTGGTTGTTCTCATTAGGATTGCTATAAACTCAGCATTACTGATTGTATTCTGTGGCTTAAATGTTCCATCTGGATATCCTGATATACCACCTCTTGCTACTAACTTCTGGATTGTGGGTTCAGCCCAATGTCCTTTGATGTCGGATAGATTTGATTGATTTGCATAGATATTAATTGTTGTTAAGATAATTATTACTAATGATACAGATACCCTCTTTAAAAAACTCTTTCTCATTAATTTTTCCCCTTTCATTCCTTGGTAAAATATTTCATTAGATTGATTATAACTAGAGTTAATCCTAAAGTCTATATTTTCTATCACTTTTTTGTTAATTTCATTGATTTCTTTACCCTAAAATCTTCTAGTGGATTATACTCATCTACTATATTTACCAGATCACTAATATCAAAATTATAGTATCTATTTAACATTTTTAAATTAGAGTGTCCCGTTATCCTTTTAAGTAGAATAGGAGACATACCCTTTCTAACACTTAGTGTAATAAATGTATGCCTAAATAAATGTAGACTTGTCTTTTCAACCCCTCTTGCCCTACAATACTTCACTACACTTATCTGCAAAGTAGTCCTAGGCAATGGCTCACCATAGATATTACAAAATAATGGTTCTTCTCCTACTCCATTTCTAATCCTTAAATATTCTTTTAAAACAATCAATAAACTAGTAGGTATAGGTATGGCTCTAGGCTTTCTGTTTTTGGTATGATTTAGGCTTAGAATAGCATTGTCTAGATTAACATCTTGTATCTGTAACTCTCTTAATTCTTTTGCTCTTATTCCTGTTGCTAATAGTAAATTTATGATGACCCATGTTCTATACTGTGCAAATGAATTCCCTTCTGGTTTTTTTAATAATAACTCTAGTTCTCTAGTAGTATATATCTCTTTAAAATGTTCTTGTTCTACTAAGTGAGTAAACTCAATAGTATCTTTTATATATCCTTTTCTAATACCAAATTTAATGATTGGTGATATCTTAAATAGATAGGAATTAACTGTTTGTGGCTTTAACTTATCTTTAAGATATAGTATATACTCATTGATAAGGTCTTGGGATATATCTTCACATTTCAACCCTTCCCCTGTAAACTGTTTGAATTTCTTATGAGCAAATTCATACCCTTTAATTGTTATATCAGATATATTTCTTAGTTTACAATCACTTGCATATAAAAAGTATAGGTCATCATAATTGATATTTGCTACTTTACTGATTAGTAAATTCTTTCTTCTTTTGATTGTAGGCTCCTTAGTCTTGTTTTCCACCTGTTTAACCTCCTATAAAATACAAAAATAGATGTCTCTGATGGGCCATTTTACAGCCTTAATCATAGACATCTATTTCCTATTTTACTTACAAACCAATTATAAAACCCTTTATTTGTCTTGCTCTATTCTTATCCTATTATTCCCACTCAATCGTAGCTGGTGGTTTTGATGTAATGTCATAAACAATACGATTTACATTATCTACTTCATTAACAATTCTATTAGATATTTTAGCCAATAATTCATGGTCAATTCTTGACCAGTCTGCTGTCATAAAGTCTGATGTATCAACAGAACGAAGGGCTACTGTGTAGCTGTATGTTCTTTCATCACCCATAACACCAACACTTCTTAAGTTCGTAAGAACTGCAAAGTATTGTCCAAGTCCTCCAGCAATGCCTGCTTTTTTAACTTCTTCTCTAAATATAAAATCTGCTTCTCTTAATGTATCTAATTTTTCTTTTGTAATATCGCCAATAACACGAATAGCAAGTCCTGGACCTGGGAATGGTTGACGAGATACTAAAAACTCAGGAATGCCTACTGCACGACCAACATTTCTAACTTCATCTTTAAATAAATCTCTAAGTGGCTCTATAATTTCTTTAAAATCAACATGTTCTGGAAGTCCTCCAACATTATGATGACTTTTAATAACTGCTGCATTTTTAGTACCTGATTCAATAACGTCTGGGTAAATTGTCCCTTGAACCAAATAATCTACAACACCAATTTTTTTAGCTTCTGCTTCAAAAACACGGATGAATTCTTCACCAATGATTTTACGTTTTTCTTCTGGATCTGATTTTCCTGCTAATTTTCCTAAAAATTGGTCTTCGCAATTTACACGAATTAAATTCATATCAAACTGCTCTTTGAAAACCTGCTCTACTTCGTCGCCTTCATCTTTTCTAAGCAAACCGTGATCTACGAAGATACATGTTAATTGCTTACCAACTGCTTTATGAATTAAAACCGCTGCTACAGAAGAATCTACTCCTCCTGATAAGGCACATAAAACTTTCTTATCACCTATTTTTTCTTTTAATTGCTTAATTGTCTCTTCTGCAAAGTCAGACATAATCCAATCGCCTTTACACTCACAAACATTGTATAAGAAATTACGTAACATTTTATTTCCTTGTGGTGTATGAACTACTTCTGGATGGAATTGCACACCATATAACTTATTCTCAACATGTGCCATAGCTGCTACAGGACAAGTTTCAGTTGTAGCAATAACTTCAAAACCAACTGGTGGCTCACTAATGTAATAAGTATGACTCATCCAACAACTTGTCTCTTCATCTAATTCATTGAATAATGGATTATTTGCCATAACTTTTAAGTCTGTTTTGCCATACTCTCTATGAGTAGCCTTAGCCACTTTACCATCTAATAAATATCCCATTAACTGAGATCCATAGCAAATCCCTAAAACTGGAATGCCTAGAGTAAAAATCTCTTTTCCTACAACAGGTGCATCCTCTTCATAAACAACACTAGGACCACCAGTAAAAATAATCCCTTTTGGATTTAACGCTTTAATTTCTTCTATTGAAGTATCATATGGAAGCACTTCACAATAAACATTAGCTTCTCTTACACGTCTTGCTATTAACTGGTTATATTGTCCACCAAAATCAAGAACAACAACTAATTCATGATTCATAAAATTTCCTCCTGAGTTTAAAAACATTTTAATAACAACATCTTACTAAATCCCACAAATAAAGTCAAACGTTTTTGCACTTTTTTAAAAAAATGTTCGACTTTTATAATTCACCAATACATTAAAGGGTATTATACCATAAAACGGGATTTTTAGCACAAAAAATTACAATTTTTTTACTCTCGCAAATAAGAGTCAGAGATACTGGATATACTACTCGACCCAAGGAGATGGCGGAGCGCGACCCTCATAACCAAGGATGGTTATGGGTCGATTAATCTTATATATAACACCAGCAAGTCGTCCCTCTAGACATAAAAGATAAGTTACTTCTTCTCAGGCAATCTAATAATAAACCGAGTCCCTTCTCCAACACGACTCTCCACCTTAATCAATCCATCATACAACTCAACAATATGCTTAACAATAGACAACCCTAATCCAGTACCACCTTGTTTCCTAGATCGACCTCTATCCACTCTATAAAATCGCTCAAACAACCGAGGAATATGTTCCTTCTCAATACCAATTCCTGTATCTTCAACTTCAATTATAAAATGTTCATTAGAATAATTAGTCTTTATTATTATATGCCCTTTTTCAGTATATTTTATTGCATTATCCACAAGATTAATTAATAATTGCTTAATTCGATCTTTATTACATTTAAACTCAGGCATATCATTTTCAATATCCACTTTAATCTCTAACTGTGAATCTTTTAATTTAGGCTTTAACAAATCTACAACCTCAAAAATTACTTCAGATAAATTATAAAATCCAACATTCTTTTCATTTTGTTTAGACTCAATCTCTGATAAAGATAGAATGTCTTGAATTAAAAGATACAATCTTTCAGATTCAATATCTATAATGTCTAAAAACCTTTTAGCAACAACTTCATCATTAATAGCACCATTTTTAAGGGTATCAACAAAACCTCTAATAGAAGTAAGAGGTGTTTTTAACTCATGGGTAACGTTAGACACAAAGTCTCTTCTGATATTCTCTAGTTTTCTAATCTGTGTAAGATCTTGTATGACTAATAAAATTCCAAGATTTTTAGTTTTCTCCAACTTAATAGGATTGGCATAAATTCGAATAATCTTTTCTTCATTCTCTAGTAACAGCTTACCTTCCTCAGTGATGTTCTCATTATTCTCTATAGACTTCTCTAACACATTAAACAATACGGTATTCCTAATAATATCATATATTGATTTTCCTACGATTCCTTCATCAGTAATACTCAAAACTTCATTAAATGCTTTATTATAAAATACAATTTTAAACTCATCGTCAACAGCAACAATACCATTATTCATACTGCTTAATATTGCCTCTAACTGTGTTTTTCTTTGAGTGAGTTTCCACATATTTAGTTTTAATCTAACTGCCATTTCATTAAAAGCATCTGCCAGCTTGCCAATCTGATCTTTTTGATTGATATATATTCTTTTTTCATAATTACCATTAGATATTTCTCCAACAGCTTTTGTTAAAGTATTAATAGGCTTCATAAATATACGGGTAAATAAGAAAGCTATTAGAATTGCAATAGCAGAACAGATTATTAAAGATATGATAATATATCTTATCAATTCATATGTAATTTTCTCAATGGCATTAACAGGGATTGAAAGGCGTAATACCCCATCAATAAAGTTGGTTTTTAAAGGTAGGGCTGTATAGGAATAGTAGTTCCCCATTGTATTGCTATACCTTATACTGGATGCTATCTCACCATTCAATGCTCTTTTAACTTCCGTTCTATAAGCGTGATTGTCCATGGCCAAAGGGGCTTCATCAGAATCAGCAATAACCAGTCCACTTTTATCAATGATTGTAATTCTTGCCTCCATTGTAGCTGCGTATTTATTAATAAAGTTTTGAATCTCATCATAATTATCAATATCTTTGGCCTTAAAAAACTCTGATATAAGATTCCCTTGTGAAATAAATTGTTGCTCGTATTGCTTCGTTAAAAACTCATAGCTTTTTGACCAAGTAAAATAAACGGACACAATTAATGTAAACAGTATAATTATAAAATAAGTTCCAAAAAGCTTTTTTTGCATCTCATCACTTTCCTTTTTCAATAAACTTATAACCTACACCACGAACAGTCTTTATAAATTTTGGGTTTTTATCGTCGTCTTCAATTTTTTTCCTTAAATTACGGATATGTACATCTACTGTTCTCGTTTCTCCATAATAGTCATATCCCCAAATTTTCTCTAATAAATAATCTCTTGAAAAAACTCGACCTCTATTTTTAGCCAATAAATAGAGCAACTCAAATTCTTTTAATGGTAATTCAATGGTTTTATCTTTAATATGAACCGTATGGGTGGATTTATTAATTAATACTTCATCGATTGTAATTAAATCATAAACTTTTACCTCACCCTTTGGTTCTTCTTCCGTTCTTCGTAATACAGCCTTAATTCTTGCAACAAGTTCGTGAACACCAAATGGCTTGCCTATATAATCATCAGCCCCCATTTCTAATCCTATAACAGTATCAATTTCCTCGCTTTTTGCTGTAAGCAATATAACTGGTAGTTTTTTAAATTGTTCCGTATTTCTTATGGTTTTAAGCACTTGTATCCCATCTATACCAGGTAACATTTGATCTAGTAACACAAGGTCAATTTTTTCAGTTTCAATTATTTCTAAAGCTTTTTCCCCTGTATCAGCTTGTAGAATTGAAAATGAATTGCTCTCAAGATTATACTTTAAAAGTTCTAAGATATGTTCTTCATCATCAACTGTTAAAATTACTTTCTTACTCATAACCATCCCCACTTTTATATTTATTAAAAACTCCCACTTACCAGTAGGAGTCCTTTATACCACTTACTTATGCCTATTTTATTTACTAGCGTTACAAGTTTTATTATAAATTTCCTGTTACTATATATTGAATCCACTCAGCAATATTGGTAGAATGGTCACCCATTCTTTCTAAGTATTTAACAATGAATATAAAATTAATACATTGAGGTACTACTTCAGGTTTACTTATCATAAGCTCTGATAGTTCCTTCACCAACATACTAAAATAATGATCAATTTCATCATCTTTTTCTATAATTCTTTTTGCACCTTCTAAATCACTTTTAATATAGACATCAATGGTTTCTCTTACCATCTCTTTAACCTTTTTTGCCATCTCTGGTATGTGAACCAACGGTTTGACATAACTTTCATTTGCTAATTTTATAGTATACTTGGATATATCAGCACAATGGTCAGCAATTCTTTCTAAATCTGTTATGATCTTCATTACAGAAGCGATTTTTCTTAAATCACTTGCTATTGGCTGCTGTCTTGCAATAAGCATTATACATTCTTGCTCAATGTGATTCTCTAATTCATCAATCTCATCATCTCTATCAATAATGTCATTGGCTAACTTTACATCCTGTTTAACTAAAGCTTCTATGACATCATCTATTGATTTCTCAATTATTGTTCCCATTTTAACAACGTTTTTATGAAGCTTATCTAATTCTTTTATAAATTCCTGTCTTATAGGCATATACACGACTCCCTTATAATTTTAACTAAAATACTATAAAAAATCAACCAAATCTACCAGTTATATAATCTTCTGTCCTTTTATCTGTAGGATTACTAAATATCTTTTCTGTTTTGTCAAATTCTATTAATTCACCTAATAAGAAAAACGCCGTCTTATCTGATATACGCCCTGCTTGTTGCATATTATGAGTTACCATTACTATGGTATAATTCTTTTTAAGTTCAGCTGCCAAATCTTCAATCTTTAAAGTAGAAATAGGATCTAATGCTGATGTGGGTTCATCCATTAATAAGACTTCTGGTTCTACAGCCAAAGCTCTAGCAATACATAGCCTCTGTTGTTGGCCACCAGATAAACCTAATGCATTTTTTTTAAGCCTATCTTTTACTTCATCCCAAATAGCAGCATTTCTAAGACTTTTTTCAACGATTTCATCCAAATGCCCTTTCTTTTTTATGCCATGGACTCTTGGACCATATGCTACATTATCATATATGCTCATTGGAAAAGGATTGGGTTTTTGAAATACCATTCCTACTCTTGATCTGAGCTTAATAACATCTATTTCTCCATAAATATCTTCCCCATCTAAACGAATATCCCCTGTGATTTTTACATTATCAATTAAATCATTCATCCTGTTTAGCGTTCTTAAAAAAGTTGATTTACCGCATCCTGAAGGCCCTATAAATGCAGTTATTTCATTCTTTTCTATTTTCATATTAACATCTTTTAAAGCTTGAAAATCTCCGTAGAATAAGTCTAAGTTATCTATTTTAAATTTTATATCTTTCATACATTTCACCTCATATTATTTTACTGTAGCTTTATTTAGTTTCTTAGTTAGCAACTTGGATGTTAGGTTTAGAATTATAATTAACATAACTATTACCGTACCAATTGCACAAGCCATGGCAATGTCCGCCTCTTCTTTTGCAACTGTATAGGCTTTTATTGTTAACGATGCGCCTCCTGAAAGGACATTCTCTGGAATTCTTGCTACAGTACCTGCTGTTAATAATAAGGCCGCTGATTCTCCAACAATTCTCCCAATACTAAGTATAATAGCAACAAGTATTCCTGGGACAGCACTTGGCAGAACAGCTTTTCTAATGGTTTGCAACTTAGTAGCCCCTAATCCAAGAGATGCTTCTCTGTACGCAATAGGCACTGCTTTTAATGATTCTTCTGTTGTTCTAATCATGACAGGCAATAAAATAATACTTAATGTTAACGCACCTGCTAAAATGGAATAGCCCATATTTAATGTCATTACAAACAATAACATCCCAAACAAACCATAGATAATAGAGGGTATTCCTGATAAACATTCTGTTGCGAATCGGATAAGTCTAAGGACTTTCCCTGGCCTTGCATATTCTGTTAGATATATGGCGGACAGTATACCTATAGGTGCTGCAATAGACAATGCAACGCCGATTAAGTATAATGTTGTAATAATCATTGGATAAACACCTTTACCAGGTCTTCTTACTCTTAATGTATATTGTTGATTACTATTTGCTCTAAATAACTCTTGTATTTCTTCAACTGACTTTCCTTCTAATCTTTCATCGTTAATGCCTTGTAATAAATCTTGGGATTTTAAACCAAAAGGATCTCCTACTCTGTTTTCTGCTTTCCTTGCAGTTGAGTTTCTATCAACGGATTTAACATAGGGTATGCCTTCATCATTAATTCCTATAATTGCACCTATTTCACCAATATAGCCTTCTGTAGATTTATTTTGACTTGTCATTGGCTCTACCATTATAAAATGCGTTTGTGGATCATAATTTGATGTTAAAAAGTGTAAATTTACTTTTGAAATACCATTGACAAATATAAAACCTAGGATAAACACCAATGCTCCTACTGTTATAAAAGCAGATAAATAAATTAAACCTTGTAAAAGAATATCTTTTTGTTTGTTCATTATTTATCACCTGCCTTTGATGTGATTTTATTTAATACTAAGTTAAGTAAAATAATAAACATAAATAATACTACACCTGTTGCAAATAACATTTGTTGATGCAGGCCAGTTGCATATCCCATTTCCATAGCTATATTCGTTGTAAGCGGTCTAATTTGATCAAATATGCTTAAGGGTATACCTGCTTCTGGGTTACCTGCTACTAACATTACTGCCATTGTTTCACCTATCGCTCTTCCTATTCCTAAAACCACTCCTGCTAAAATACCAGACTTTGCTGAGGGTATGGTTACTTTAAATATAGTTGTTGTTTTTGATGCACCTAAAGCCAATGATCCTTCTCTATATGCTTTTGGAACTGAACGTAATGCTGTTTCTGAAATGGCAATAACCGTAGGCAAAATCATTATAGATAACACTATAATAACTGCTAATAAGGATTGCCCTCTGCTTTGAGGCGATATTCTCATAATAGAAGGCACTATGATGCCTAATCCAAAAACACCATATAACACAGAAGGAATCCCTGCTAATATTTCTACAGCAGGTTTTATTACTTTTACTACAGAATTTGGCGCAAGTTCTGATATAAATACAGCTGTAAACAAACCTACAGGCACCCCTATTAATATTGCTCCTGTAGATGCCAACACGGATCCAATCATCATATATAAGACACCAAAGTTATTGTTGTAAACTCTCCACTCTAATCCTGTTACAAATCTTAAGAAAGAGTATTTTCCCTCCTCATTTGTAGCAAAAAAAGGTTGTAATCCTTTGTAAAAAACAAAAATAGATATTGCTATAACACTAAATACAGCAATAAAAGCACATAAAAAAAATATTTTTTCTGCTATAAACTCATATCTTTCTCTCTTTTTATTAATGGTCATATCTTTTGATTTGTTTTTTATTTTTCTTTTATTGAAGATAGCTTTTTTAAGTTTAATAGATTCTATAGCTTCTTCTATAGGCTCTATTTTTTCATTATAATCCATCTAATCCCTCCGAACCCAAATCACTTAAAACACATATATTTCATCAACTTTGCAGGAAATTGAATACTTCTGTTTGTATTAAATTTTACATATTTTTTTCTTTAACTTTACATTCTAATGAGCAAAAACAAATATAACTCATAGAGTTATATTTGTTTATTCTTTTATATATGTTAGTTAACTGGAATTCCGCCTAAGCTTTCAACTATTTTTTGACCATCACCCATAACAAATTCAATATATGCTTTAGCTGCATCGTTCATATTATCTTCGTGATATACATAGATGAAAGGTCTTGCCACTGTATATCTGTTAGCTAATACATCTTCTACTGTTGGAGGATATCCATCAACATTTAATGGTTTTATTGTATCATTAATATATGTAAAGGATACATAACCAATTGCTTGAGGATTACCTGCTACAGTACTTTGTACATTACCATTACCTTCTGCTACTGTTGCAGTGCTTACTAATTCAAAATTCATAATTTCTTCATAAGCCCCTCTCGTACCAGATCCAGCTTCTCTTGAAACCACCATTATAGATTCATTTTTCCCACCAACTTCACTCCAGTTAGTGATCTCACCTGCGTAAATTTTACGAACTTCTTCTTTGGTTAATCCTTCTACAGGATTACTTGGATGAGTGATTACTGCTATTCCATCGTAAGCAATAACTTTTTCAACTAAGCCAAACTCTTTTTCATTAGATTTTAAATCACGAGAAGTTGCACCAATATTTGTAACTCTCTCATTACCATTTGTAATACCACCACCTGATCCAATGGATTCATAAGTAATGACTACATTTGGATTAAGTGCCATAAACTCTTCTGCCGTTTCAACACCAACTTTTTCTACTGAAGTAGATCCTGAAATTGTAACTGGACCACTTAAATTGTTTGTACCTTGATTTGCTGGTGGTGTATTTGGTTGTGGATTATTTGGTTGTTGAGCTTGTTGGTTGTCTTGTTGTTGATTGCTTGGAGTAGTATTTGTATCATCATTGTTAGAGCACCCTGTAAATACGCCTATCATTGCAATTACTAAAATTAAAGAAAATACTGCTTTCATTTTTTTCATTTCTAATTTCCTCCCACGTTGTGTTTGTTAATTTTCTTTACTTATGTAATTTAACATTTAAGTGTTAATAAGATATAATGGCAATGTTAAGTGTATGTAAAGTGCATTGTTAAGCCTTGAAGATTATATAGAAATAGGTTAAACATTATATTTCTTGGAGTGGGCCGTTAGCCTTTCCTTTCAGCGGGACTAGAACCAATCTAAAAAATTTCTTAATACAAAAAAGCCCCAAGAGTTTTTGACTCTTGGGGCTTTTGATTATTGACTTATACTATAGTTAGGCGCTTCTTTTGTTATATGAATGTCGTGAGGATGACTTTCTTTTAATGATGCACTTGTTATTTTTACAAATTGTCCTTTTTCTTGTAATGCTGGTATACTTTCTGATCCACAATAGCCCATTCCTGATCTTAATCCACCTATTAATTGGAATACTGTGTCTTCTAATAATCCTTTGTATGCTACACGGCCTTCAACGCCTTCTGGTACAAGTTTTTTTGCATCTGCTTGGAAGTAACGGTCTTTACTTCCTTTTTCCATTGCGCCAATGGAACCCATACCTCTATATACTTTAAATTTTCTTCCTTGGTATAATTCAGTTTCTCCTGGACTTTCATCACAACCTGCAAATATACTTCCCATCATACAAACATTTGCGCCTGCTGCAATGGCTTTTACAATATCTCCAGAGTATTTTATACCACCGTCTGCTATAATAGGTACGCCATATTCTTTTGCAGCTTCTGCACAGTCCATTACAGCTGTTATTTGTGGCACACCAACTCCAGCAACTACACGTGTTGTACAAATAGATCCAGGTCCAATACCAACTTTAATTGCATCTGCCCCTGCTTCAATAAGAGCTTTTGTAGCATCTCCTGTAGCAACATTACCTGCTATTACTTGTAGGTCTGGGAATGTTTCCTTAATGGTTCTAACTGTATCTATGACACCTTTTGAATGCCCATGTGCTGTATCGATAACAACAACATCTACTTTGCTTTCTACTAAAGCTTTGATTCGATCTATAGAATCTTTTGTAACACCAACTGCTGCCCCTACTAATAAACGACCGTGATCATCTTTTGCAGCATGTGGGTATCTTATTTTCTTTTCTATATCTTTAATTGTGATAAGACCTTTTAAATTGCCTGCATCATCCACTATTGGCAGTTTTTCTATTCTATGTTTTCCCATTATACCTTTTGCCTCATCTAGTGTTGTTCCTTCTGCAGCTGTAATTAGGTTTTCAGATGTCATAACTTCTTTTATTTTTTTATCAAAATCCATTTCAAAACGCAAGTCTCTATTTGTTAAGATTCCTACTAATTTTTTGCCTGTTGTGATTGGAACCCCTGATATACGATACTTTGCCATTAATTCATTGGCATCATATAAAGTATGGTCAGGTGATAAGTAAAAAGGATCTGTTATTACTCCACTTTCCGAACGTTTAACCTTGTCTACCTCATCCGCTTGTTGTTCAATTGACATGTTTTTATGTATGATCCCAAGACCACCTTGCCTAGCAATTGCAATTGCCATACGATGCTCTGTTACAGTATCCATACCAGCACTTATCAAAGGAATATTAAGCTTAATTTTTTTTGTTAAATAAGTCTCTAAATTAACTTGATGAGGTAGTACTTCTGATAAACCTGGAATTAATAATACATCATCAAAAGTTATACCTTCTTTTACTATTTTGCCCATTGTAGAACCTCTCTTTCTAAGAAATGTTTAAGGGAATTTTAATGAAGTTTAGCAAATTATACGAGTTTTGTCAACCTACATATACTAATAATTATATAACCATAATTAATAGTATGAATAAATAGTATAAAACCATATATTGATTAATATTCAAGATATGGTTTTATACTGGATTTATTATTATATTTATTTTTCCATTACTTTTCTCGCTATATGTGTTTTGATTGTATTTAAGAATTTTTCATTAGGATCTATTAGAATTTTATATTTTTCTTTATCTACAACTACAATTATCCCATAAGTGTCATCACTTATATGCCCTTTTGTAAAATCAAATACTTTATTATAATCACTTAATTCTTTATCATATTGTTTTGAGAACACTGGTGCCATAATTTGAATCTTTTTTACATCAAAATTTATGATTTTCTTTCTTCTGCTTTTATGATAAATTTTATCAATCTCAATTTCTCCTACAGATAAAGAGTATTCGAATTCTACATTTAGATTGGTATATAATCTATAAGCCCCCCACATAATTAAAACAGCAAGTATCACACCTACTATATTTAAAATTAAACTGGCTGACATTAATATAATTGCCAATATAACAATAAGAACCTTTAATATCATATCACTAGGTTTTTGCTTCCTTTTTACAATTTGTTCTGCAAAAGCTTCATTCATTATAAAAATCCTCCTTACAACTTACTACTTACAATTACGTGAACTTTATATCCTTTTATATAGATTTAATTTTTCAATTCTTCCCTATACTTAAAAAGACATACTCACAAACTTCTACTCTAAAAAGAAAAGTAAGAAAGTTCCTCTTGTAAGTAAACAAGCTTTCTTACTTTTATAATAATATAATTTAAAGAATAAGTAAAGATTTAAAGTTTAGTTTATCCTTGTAATTCTAAAACTTTTTTATGTATTGCTTCCGCGGCAGTTTTTCCTGCACCCATTGCTAAGATTACTGTAGCAGCGCCCGTTACTGCATCTCCACCAGCATATACATATTCCTTACTTGTTTCCATTGTCTCCTCTTGAACTATGATGCCACCCCAACTCTCAACACTAAGTCCTGGAGTTGTTTGTCTAATAAGTGGATTAGGGCTTTGTCCTATGGCAATAACAACTGTTTCTACAGGGAGTATGAACTCAGAGTTTTCTTTTACTCTTGGTCTTCTTCTTCCAGAATCATCTGGCTCACCTAATTCCATTTGCACACATTCCATTCCTGTTACCCAACCTTTTTCATCACCAATAATTTTAGTAGGATTATTTAATAACTTAAATATAACCCCTTCCTCTTTTGCATGATGAATTTCTTCCAACCTTGCTGGTAACTCTTCTTCTCCTCTACGGTAAACAATATAAACTTCTTCTGCTCCAAGTCTTACTGCTGTTCTTGCTGCATCCATTGCTACATTACCGCCACCAACTACTGCAACTCTTTTTCCTGTTTTTACTGGTGTTGGGTTATTTGGAAAATCATAAGCTTTCATAAGATTAACTCTTGTTAAAAATTCATTGGCAGAGTAAACACCATTTAGATTTTCTCCTTCTAAGTTCATAAACTTAGGTAATCCAGCGCCACTTCCAACAAATATAGCTTTATACCCTTCTTCAAAAAGTTCATCAACAGTAATGGATCTTCCTACGATAACATTTTTATTGATCTCAACACCCATATCTATAATACTTTGAACTTCTTTTGCTACTAAACTTTTAGGCAATCTAAATTCCGGTATCCCATATAAAAGAACACCACCTAATTCGTGAAGGGCTTCAAAAACAGTCACTTCATATCCTTTTTTTGCTAGTTCTCCAGCACAAGTTAAACCTGCTGGACCAGCCCCTACTACTGCAACTTTTATGCCATTTTTTTCTATGTTTTTAGGTTCTATATTGCCTTTGCTCATTATATAATCTGCAACAAATCTTTCTAATCTACCAATTCCTACTGATTCACCTTTTTTAGCTCTAACACATCTGCCTTCACATTGACTTTCTTGTGGACAGACACGACCACAAATGGCAGGCAATGCATTCTCTTTTGTGATGATACTATAGGCTTCATCAATATTACCATCTTCAACAGCTTTAATAAATTCAGGTATTGGCACATTAACTGGACAGCCATCTACACATGGTTTGGTTTTACATTGTAAACAACGTGTTGCTTCTTCCATAGCTTGTTCTAATGTATAGCCTAATGCTACCTCGTCAAAATTCTTTCTTCTGATCTGAGGGTCTTGTTCTGGTATTTGTACTTTTTTAGGGCTCATATTAGGCATTATTTTGACCTCCCTCTAGTCCAATTCTACAAGAATGTTCTTCTTCTTTGTACATGTTTTGTCTTCTTAAACATTCATCAAAGTCTACTAATAAACCATCAAAATCTGGTCCATCCACACAAGCGAATTTTATT
Organism: Natranaerovirga pectinivora; assembly: GCF_004342165.1. Lineage (NCBI taxonomy): Bacteria > Bacillati > Bacillota > Clostridia > Lachnospirales > Natranaerovirgaceae > Natranaerovirga > Natranaerovirga pectinivora. The sequence continues at coordinate 433,606 of NZ_SMAL01000003.1, forward strand.
TCATTTCCTACAGTTACTCTACAGCCACCACACATACCCGTTCCATCAATCATAACAGGGTTAAGGGATACTGCTGTTTGTATATTAAGTGGCTTTGTTATGCCTACAACAGCTTTCATCATAACCAAAGGTCCTATAGCAATAACTTCATCATATTCCTCACCATTTGCTATAAGTTCATTTAAAATATCTGTTACAAATCCTTCTTTTCCTTTTGAACCATCATTGGTTGCAAAGTATAAGTTTTTAGTCACAGCTTTAAACTCTTCTTCTAAAATTATGTATTCATCAGAACGGCCTCCAAGGATTACATCTACCTCTACACCCATTTCATGTAACTTTCTAATCTGTGGGTATAGTGGTGCAGCACCTACGCCGCCTCCAATTCCAAGTACTTTTTTATGTTTCTTTAACTCCGTTGGCTTTCCTAATGGCCCAACAAAATCAACAACAGAATCTCCTACTTGTTTCTCATACAATACTTTTGTTGAATAACCAACGACTTGATATATAATTGTTACCGTTTCTTCTTCTCTATTATAATCTGCAATGGTTAAAGGAATACGTTCACTATTATTATCGGCTCTTAGAATAATAAATTGCCCTGGTTCACATTTTCTAGCAACATAAGGTGCCTTAATAACCATTAGCTCTACTGCTTCATTCAATTGTTTTTTATCTACTATTTTATACATTAACAACAACCTCACAAATAAGAATATGTTTTATACTACATTATATAATACACAAAAATCTTTATTTACTCAAGTAAATAAGGGATAGTTATTTTTTCCACAAAGTCTATTTTCTCTGAACCTATTGAAGAATCCCCACTTAGGTTCATGTTAGATTCTTCACTACCCTCAGATTTTACATTTCTTTATATCACAAGAAAAGTGTGCAAGCACACTTTTCTTGTAGGTTTTCTATAATTTATGATTATATTATTCTACTGACTAGATAACACCTTGAGCGATCATAGCATCCGCTACTTTTAAGAATCCAGCAATATTTGCACCTAATACGTAGTTGTATTCAGCGCCATATTCTTTTGCAGTTGAACTACAACTTTCAAAAATGTTAATCATGATTTGTTTAAGTTTTGCATCTACTTCTTCAAATGTCCAAGAATATCTTAAACTATTTTGGCTCATTTCTAATCCTGAAGTTGCAACACCACCAGCATTTGCTGCTTTACCAGGTCCAAAAGAGATACCCTTTTCTAAGAATAAGTCTACAGCTTCTGGTGTTGATGGCATGTTAGCACCTTCTGCAACTGCTATACAACCATTACCAATAAGTGTTTTAGCAGCATTTTCATCTAATTCATTTTGTGTAGCACATGGCAATGCTACATCGCAAGGTACATTCCAGATATTTGTAGATCCTTCATGGTACTCTGCTTCTGGATGAATCGTAACATACTCTTTAATTCTTTTTCTTTCTACTTCTTTAAGTTGTTTTACTGTATCTAAGTTAATACCATTTTTATCAAAGATGTATCCAGCTGAATCACTTAACGCAACAACTTTACCACCTAACTCAGTTGCTTTTTCTGTTGCGTATATAGCAACATTACCAGATCCAGAAATAACCACTGTTTTACCTTCAAAAGATGTTCCTTTAGCTTTTAACATTTCCTCTGTAAAGTAGCATAATCCATATCCTGTAGCTTCTTTACGCGCTAAACTTCCGCCATAGTTTAATCCTTTTCCAGTTAAAACACCTGTGTATTCGTTTCTAATTTTTCTATACATACCAAACATAAATCCAATTTCTCTTGCTCCTACACCAATATCTCCTGCTGGAACATCAGTATCTGGTCCAATATGTCTGTAAAGTTCTCTCATAAAGCTTTGGCAAAAATTCATAATCTCTATATCTGATTTTCCTTTTGGATCGAAGTCACTACCGCCTTTACCGCCACCCATTGGTAATCCAGTTAAAGAGTTTTTAAATATTTGCTCAAATCCTAAAAATTTAATAATTCCTAAGTTAACTGAAGGGTGAAATCTTAATCCACCTTTATATGGTCCAATTGCACTATTGTATTGTACTCTAAATCCTCTGTTAACTTGTACTTTACCATTGTCATCTACCCAAGGTACTCTAAACATAACAACTCTCTCAGGCTCAACGATTCTATCAAGAACACCTTTTTCGATTAATTCTGGATTGCGTTCTACAACAGATTCCATTGATATAAGTACTTCTTTTACCGCTTGATGAAATTCAGCTTCTGCAGGATTTTTTCTTTGTACTTCCTGCATTAAGTTTTCTAGATAAACATTTTTAAAACTCATTTTTTTCATCCTCCACCTAATTTTATTTTATAAAGAAAGCTTGTCTTTTTAAAGATAATCTTTCTGTACTCACATTTTTATTCTATTGTTTTTTTATTATAGAGTTTACATTGCTGTAACTCCTTTATATTTATGTTTTCACTTTATCATTATAAAGCAAAAGTACATGCTATTGCAAGTTTATTTTTTAAAAATTTCATTTCCTGTATAAATAACCATTAAATAATTTATTGCTTTGGTTATAATAACTAAACTTTAGCTTTAACCATAATAATTATACCCTTTTCTACTGTTTTTATTAGATTTCTATAACACAAAAAAAATAAAAGTCCAATTACGGACTTTTATTTTTTGTATTACAATTACATCATACCCATTCCTGGTGCTCCACCTGGCATTGGTGGCTCATCTACTGGAATATCTGCAACAACAGATTCAGTTGTAAGAAGTGTTGATGCAACAGATGTTGCATTTTGTAATGCACTTCTTGTTACTTTAGCAGGGTCAATAATGCCTACTTTAACCATATCTACATACGTTTCGTTTAATGCATCGAATCCTATATTAGAATTTTCTTCTTTTACTTTGTTAACAACTACTGATCCTTCTAATCCAGCATTTGTTACAATTTGACGAAGTGGTGATTCTAAAGCTTTAAGAATTATTTTAGCCCCAGTTTTTTCATCACCTTCTAGTTCATCTAAAATTGATGCGATTTCCTTGCTAGCGTGGATATAAGCCGTTCCACCACCAGCAATAATGCCTTCTTCAACTGCTGCACGGGTAGCTGCTAATGCATCTTCCATACGTAATTTCTTTTCTTTCATTTCTGTTTCTGTAGCTGCACCAACTTTGATAACCGCTACACCACCTGCTAATTTTGCAAGTCTTTCATGTAATTTTTCTTTATCAAAATCAGAAGTAGTTTCTTCGATTTGCATTCTTATTTGTTTAACTCTTCCATCGATATCAGCTTTGTCTCCTGCACCGTCAACGATGATTGTATTTTCTTTTTGAACTTTTACTGATTTTGCTCTTCCTAACATATCTAAAGTTGTTTCTTTAAGTTCTAAGCCAACTTCTTCAGATATTACAGTACCACCTGTTAAAATTGCAATATCTTGCAACATAGCTTTTCTTCTATCACCAAATCCTGGTGCTTTAACAGCAACACAAGAGAATGTTCCTCTTAATTTATTAACTACTAATGTTGCTAAAGCTTCACCTTCTACTTCTTCAGCAATAATTAATAATTTTGAACCTGATTGAACAATTTGCTCTAACACTGGTAATATTTCTTGAATATTACTTATTTTTTTATCTGTAATAAGGATGAATGGATCATCTAAAAGTGCTTCCATTTTGTCCATATCCGTTGCCATGTATGGAGATAAGTAACCCCTATCAAATTGCATACCTTCAACTAAATCTAATTCTGTTTCCATAGTTTTTGATTCTTCTATGGTTATAACACCATCATTAGATACTCTTTCCATTGCATCAGCTATTAATTTTCCTACTTCATCATCACCTGCTGAAATAGCTGCAACTTTTGCAATTTGATCTTTACCATTAAGTGTACTACTCATATTTTTAATTGCTTCTACTGCTTTGTCAGTTGCTTTTTTCATACCTCTTCTTAAGATGATTGGGTTAGCACCTGCTGCAATGTTTTTAATACCTTCTTGAATCATAGCTTGGGCTAATACTGTAGCAGTAGTTGTTCCATCCCCTGCAACATCATTGGTTTTTGTAGCAACTTCTTTAACCAATTGAGCACCCATGTTTTCAAATTCATCTTCTAACTCAATTTCTTTTGCTATAGTAACACCATCATTTGTAATTAGTGGAGTACCATATTTTTTATCTAAAACAACATTTCTTCCTTTTGGACCAAGGGTAACTCTTACTGCATCTGCTAATTGATTTACACCTGATTCTAATGCTGCTCTTGCTTCAGCTCCAAATTTAATTTGTTTTGCCATTTTGAAATCCTCCTTATATTTATTATTCTACAATTGCTAAGATATCGTTTTGTCTAACAACGATTAATTCTTCATCTTGTAATTTTACTTCAGTTCCTGCATATTTAGAGTAAATTACTTTATCTCCAACTTTTACTTGCATTTGAACTTCTTTGCCATCTACTAAACCACCTGGTCCAACTGCTACCACTTCTGCTTGTTGTGGTTTTTCCTTTGCTTGAGTAGGTAATACAATACCTGATTTTGTAGTTTCTTCTGCCTCTAATTGTTTAATAACAACTCTGTCACCTAAAGGTACTAATTTCATATTTGAAAACCTCCTTTTAATTATCTAAATCTGTTTGTTAGCACTCTTGTTTAATGAGTGCTAATTTCAATTATAATATTATTAAAATCATAATTTTAATGCAAACCTTACAAACGGTTAAAATATGCCTCATTTGGTATTTATTGTTCATTACCTTAGAATATCTCCTGTTTTCTCCATTTTTATAATTATTTTATATGTTTTTATTAAATAATAAAATCCCGTTCTTATTTTTTAGTTCAAACCAATCTTTAATATTTTAGAATAGTCTTTTTTGCATATAAATAATATATTAACCTTGAAAGTATATGAAATAATAAAAGATTATATTACCATAAAGTAAATAAGAACCCAAAAGATGACTCTTTCAGATTCTTTGTCTTGTTTATCTTTCTTTCGATTGATAACTTTTATTATTTTTATCCCAATGTTTTTGTAAATCTGTTTTTTTCTTAGTTCCTGGGTCACTTTCTAACCCACTTCTTTTTCTGCTTTTTTGTGACCCTTGCTGGGGTAAATTATTGATTATTGATTCATCCATTATAACACCTCATTCTTTAATTTTTATTATGATCTCCTTGGGAGATTTTGTTCCCATCAATAATTCCAAGATCAGCATTTTCTTTAGGTTTCATTTTTCTTAATTCTGCATTGCTTTTGGGTCTTTCTTTTATTCTATTTTTATTATTATCCATTCTATATTTTCCTTTCTTAATTTATTTTCTCTATATTATTATTTATAGAATGGTAAAAAAATATTCTTTTACTCTTAATTAAAATCTAGTAAGGTACTATAAATACTTTGTTTTATTTCTTGGAATTACATGTATGCCTTCATCTTGTTTCCAGTCTGCATAAAACACATCTTCAATTTTGTTTATTCCAAACCGATCTATTTCATTGCGTAACCATTTTTCATCATAACCAATTTTATAAAGATGTTCTGTTAAAACTTCTCCATCTAGCACTAATGTCGTAGGAAGACATATAGATTTAAAAACCAAATTTAAATCTTCTGTTGTCGGTGTCATGTATTGATACTTTTTTAATACACTTATATTGCCACTTTGTTCTAAAATGGCATATTCAATTTCTCTAATGGAAAATACATCCTTCTGTCTTAAAAGACTAAGCAATTCATTTATATCAAATTTTTCTTTTTTCATTACTTTATAATCAATTTGTCCATTTCTAACAATAATTGCAGGCTCACCTTCTAAAAATTTTCTAGTGCCTTTAAATTTTTGAGTTATAAATTCAATAATATACATTAATGTTCCCCATAACATTAAGGCATAAAGTATAAACCAAATGCTAGTTTTTTCATCATAGATAGCATTACCTAATAATTCTCCTAAAACTATTGCAGAAATAAAATCAAAAGGTGTTATTTGATTGATTTGTGATTTTCTTGTGACCTTTGTTATTAGAAATAAAGCAAAAAAACCAATAATTAATTCGATTGTTAATTGAAAAATTGGAGAATCAAACATTATCCTTCTATCCTTTCTACAATTTATAACTTCACTCTTAGTATGTTCCTATATGAGTTATACTAAACGTTTTAAAAAGAATTAACTACTTCTTGTAGCTAAAATACAACATCACATAAAAAAAGAGCTCTTTATGTTAATACACACAAAGACTCTTCTTTTATTCTAAACTTAATAACATTAGACATTAAGCCTTAATTCCTTTTTTATATAGTATAGTTTATAATAATACTCGAATCTAATATTCTAAATGTAAAGGATTCAGTAATAAACAACTTTACTTTTTTTGTATCGTGTCCTTCATATCCAATACTAAAATCCTGACCGATTGTGAATTCTAGATCATCATGGTTATATGGTATTAGTATTGCATTCCCAATATTTTTTGTATATATGATCTCCGTCCCTAATAAACTTTCAATTGTTTTCTTCAATGGATATCCATTAACAATTGTATTAACATACTTCCAACCTTCATCCCCAACTATTAAAGTATAGGGTCCTTCAGAGTAAGCATGTTTTAATTTCAATATTCCTTTTGAGATTGAATCCATTATACTGGCTGCATCTTTTCCAAAAGGCAAATTATGAGCAGCAATTTCTGATAACCCTTTAATTTTTGCTTTTTCATATCCATTGTATATTGCATTTTCTTCAAAGGCAGCAATTTTTTCTGCTGCTTTTTCTAATGGCTCTAAATCAATGTCTTTAGCTCCTCTAATAATATTATCCATTTCCCATCTGTCTAGTTCAAAAGAAATTCTAGTTTCTACTAAAGGCTGAACACTGTATAACCCACTAGTAACTTCACCATTACCCTCTTTAATTAATTCTAATCTTCCTTCAGAAATAGCACTGAAATCCCAACCTTTAGGACCTTCTACTTTTACCACTTTTCTTGCTGACAAATGGGTTTTTAAAACTTGAGCAGCTCTATTCTCTATTTCTTTCCATGCTTCTTCCGCCAAAGGCGCCAATGATCTTTTTAACATATCCATTATTATTTCCCCTTTCTACTTAGTTTTTAGATTACCAATATTTAATGTACTGCTTTTATATTCAGATTCCTCTTCCCCATGCTGTCCAACAATCGGTCCTTCTTTAAACAAGCAACTTCTTAGTTCTTCATCCCAACCATCCATATTTCTTCTAAGCCACTCTAGTGTCATACAAGCATGTTCTATTTCTTCATCACGATTATGTTCAAATATTTTTCTTAAATCCTCATCCTTCGTAGTGGCAACTCTTTGATTATAAAAATCTACAGCTTCAATTTCCTCTTTTAAACTTGTTATTGCCTTAGAGATATTTTTAGTTTTTTCGTCCAATTGGTCTATTGGTTCTTGATAATTGCTCATTATATTACCTCCTTTATTTTTTAATTAATAATAATTATTATATAATAGTTGGAGCCATTTTTCAATATTTATGCTTTTTTTTTATTATTTTATATTTTTTTTAACTTGCGTTGTGTTTTATGTAACTTTTTTTAGTAACAACTTTAAATTTTAAGTCAATTTTTTATTAATTTATACCCATTATATATATGGTTGCATTTGTAACTTTATGTAATAGATAAGATTAAAAAAATAGTGACAGCGTATATTGCCATCACTACTTTAAAGTATTATTAGTCTAAATCCAATTCCATTGATTCTTTTAGTATCTCCGTTAACTGTTGACTTGGAGCATCATATGGTTTTTCCCAGTTTTTCTTAAGAGCTAATTCATTTAATGCAGAGTTATCTGTAATAACTTCACTTAATCCAGACGCGTATAAACTTCTTAATTCTGGTGTAGTACTTGAAACTGTAGCATTAAGATATACATTAGCTGCCCCTACAGATGCCGCTAACATATTACTAACAATTACTTCATCTGTGATATCTGTTCTTGATTTTATTCTATTAGTAAGAAATGAATTCATTAATATCCCCCCTCTACTGTAGTTATTTGGTTTTCATTTATAAATTGTTGTATGGTTTTAATTCTTGATTCTTGAGTAAAAATATTAGCTTCAGCTAATTCTGCTAAATCTTCATCAGATATTAATTCTTGTAATGCTTTAGAAACAACCAAACCATCTTTTTCAATTTTTAGTATTCCACTTAACGATAATATTTCCATTTCAGATAGTTTTCTCATTAATTTTTTCCTCCTTATATTTTTATTGCCTTATATATTGTTAACTCATATCATTATAAAAACCCAAGTAATTTTTGCTTATAATATTACAAAAAAAAACAGTAGACTTTGTCTACTGTTTTTTAAACTAATTTACTTTATCATTCATTAAATATTTAAGAACACCAAATTCATCAGGTGAAATAACTGTATTAAGAATTGTTAAATATACATTTTTTGTTTTTTGTATATGTTCTGAAAGCACTTCAACAGCTTTATCACAATTACCATCTTTTATATACCTAATGAGTTTTGTATGTTCGTCTACTGCTTGTCCAGGTAATTGACGTTGAAAATATGTTAAGAACCGCATTCTAGTTAATTGTAATAAAATATTTTCATTATAACCAATAACTCTTCTATTATTAGACAGCGATACTAGTTTAATATGAAAATTTTGATCGTTATTAAAAACATCTATTAGATTATCATTGGAATCCGACTTTAATATTTTTTCATTAAATATGATTAATTCTTTCACATCTTCAATTGGTATTTTATTTTTCATAGCAATTTTAAGGGCCATAACTTCAATGCCTTCTCTTGCATCGAACAAATCAATAACTTCTTCCTTTGTTATTTTTGTGATTTGATAACCCTTACCTGATACTACATCAACTAATAACCCATCTCTTTTCAACTCCACTAATGCTTGCTTAATAGGAGTGCGGCTCATATTTAAGTCTTTACTTAATGAATGATCAGAAATTACTTGGCCTGGTAATAAATCCAAGTAAGTGATTTTGTTTTTCAAAATATTATATGCCTCTTGCACCAAGGTTATACTTGTCTTAATATCTCCCATCTCTTTCTCATTCCTTTCCTATTTATTATCATCTATAGATTCATTAATAATAAATATAATGCCTTTGATACAAGACATAATTTTAATACTATACCCTCTTGATTTAATAATATTAAAACATAGTACGCCTACAAAAAGATAAATCTGTCTAGTTCTGTACTCTAGTATTATAACATATAAACCTCATATTTTAAGTCCTGCAAAACACTTTTAATACTACTGTAAATTTTTGGCAAATACCTTGAGTTAATTCTTGAAATTTAAAAATTAGTGGGGTAATTCTTTTCTCAAAAAAACTAGTAGATTTTTCTACTAGTTTCAACTTTTATATTTCATAATTAAATGTATAGGCTTTTCTGATAGCTTTTCGTACTTCCCAAGTACATTTCATACCTTTTGGAAAAGAAACTAACATATTTTCTTTTATATGAGCAACTTCATCTCCAGATGTAACAATAACATCCCCTTCAAAAACAAAAGCTGTTTCTTGTTCTGGATACTCCCAATCAAAGGTACTAGATTCACATTCCCAAATACTCCATTTATCTATGCCCAATTTTATTGCTTCTTCTAATAACATAGGTTTAATTATTATTCTAGACACAGTATCAACTCCTTTGTATATTATATCGACTTACATTTAATTAAATAAATATTATAACTATTTATTTGGATAAAAAGAAAAGCACATAAAGTGCTTTCTTAGATGATTTTATAATATTTGAACATCACTTTTTTCCATTAATCCATCAAGGATTCTATAGAGTTCTTCCATTTCTTTATTATACATAATCTCATCACTTAATTCATCTCTTATTTCTGCTAACTCAGGCATTACAAATGGCTCTTCCATACCTTCGCTCATTTCTTCATACAGTTCTTTTAATTCATAATACATCTCTAAGATTTCTTCTTCTGTTACTGAAACATTAAGTACCTCTTCAAAGTAGTTGCCAATAACAATATCTCTTCTTATGATTTCTTTTAAATCTGCTTCTGTTAATCCTTCAGATATTAAAGCTTCTTGGTACTCTGCATCGCTAGCAAAGCCTAATTTTATCATATCTATTTCTCGAGATAATCTATCATCTGTAACTGTATGTCCACTTCTTGTAGCTTCTTGAAAAAGAACTTCTTCATGTATTAGATTTTCTAAAATTGTTCCTTTTAATTCTTCTAATAATGCTAATTCCTCTTCTGTTACAAATGTATATCCATAATCTTCATAATTTAATTTTGTTTTTAAATACATTGGCATAAATTCTTTATTAGTAATTTCAACTCCGTTTACAATTGCAACAACAACTGATTCATCATATTCTCCACTAATCTCAGTGCTGCCATTTTCTACATTTCCATTAGGTTCAACTGTATTATTGGTATCTTTATCAGCACACCCCACCATTAAAACTGCAATCAAAGCTATTATAAAAAATAGTATTTTTTTATTATTCATGATCAAACCCCTTCCTTTATTAAACGTCAGTACTCATACTAACATAATTTCTTCTTCTTTTCAACAAATTTAAGTATGTAACACACTTTCACACAGTTGCCTTCTGCCTTTAATCAAAAAGTTATAGTATATTTATTAATTCCGTAATTGATTGTATACAGTAACTAGCATTTGTTAATTCTGATTCATTACCATAGCCATACAAACAACCTATAGAATGAATATTATTCTTTACCCCTGTTTCTATATCATGAATCCTATCACCTATAATAACCATTTCTTCCTTGTATTGATCTCTAACCTCTTTAAAAATCTGAAATTTAGGGATGTAATCATATTCCTCTGCACATAGAAAATTAGAAAAGTATTTATCTAAATAAAATACTTTTCTAACAGTCTCTTTATAGGTATTGCCACAATTAGATAAAAAGACAAGGGAATACCCCTTGCCTTTAAGATATTCTAAAGTATGAATTGTTCCATCATATAAATAACCACTTCCTGTGGCTAAAAGACTATTCATTTCTTTTCCAATAATTTTACTGGCTTCTTTTCTTATGTTCTCATCTAAATTAGGCATAAATTTCTTCCACATTTCTATACTTGTATAACCTAGCCAAGAAGCGACTTCTTCATCAGTCCATTCCTTTTCCTCAGCCCCATTATTGTCTATAAGAAATTGGTATGCTTTTTTAAATGCCGGCACATATATTTTACTGCTGTCATGTAACGTACCATCAAAATCAAAGAATATGGTTTTTATATTTTGAAACATGTTATCAACCTTCTTATATTTCTTTTAGTATATTTGCCATTTCTATTGCAGTTACAGCCGCTTCATAACCTTTATTACCTGCTTTTGTTCCTGCTCTCTCAATAGCTTGTTCTATAGTATCTGTCGTTAGTATCCCAAATATTACAGGAATTTCAGTATCTAAAGATACACTTGCAATCCCTTTTGAAACTTCACTTGATACATAATCAAAATGTGGTGTTGCACCTCTTATTACTGCACCTAAACAAATAACACCATCGTATTTATTAGATTTTGCCATTTTTTTAGCTATTAAAGGCATTTCAAAAGCACCAGGCACCCATACAAGTTCAATATTTTCTTCTTCTACCCCATGTCTTTTTAAACCATCAATAGCCCCATCTAATAATTTCCCACCAATAAATTCATTAAATCTTCCTACAATAATTCCAAACTTTTGTCCTTGTGATATTAATTTTCCTTCATATACTTTCATTTTATTCTTCCTCCTTGAATTTAAACATATGCCCCATTTTGGCTTTTTTCGTTTTTAAGTAAAATTCATTTCTTTCATTATGATTCATTTGTATTGGTACTCTATCCACTATTTTGATACCATAACCTGTTATCCCTGATATCTTCTTAGGATTATTTGTCATTAGGTTAACGTTTTTAACCCCTAAATCAGATAATATTTGTGCACCAATTCCATAATCTCGCATATCTTCTGGAAAACCTAAAGCAATATTTGCTTCTACCGTATCCATACCTTGATCTTGAAGTGCATAGGCCTTAATTTTATTAATTAATCCAATACCTCTACCTTCTTGTCTCATATATAACAGTATGCCTCTGCCTTCAGTTTGAATCTTTTTAACGGCTTCTGCATATTGTTCTCCACAATCACATCTTGTTGAGCCAAAAGCATCTCCTGTTAAACATTCAGAATGGACTCTTACTAGAACAGGCTCATCACCAGTTACATCACCTTTTACTAAAGCAACATGATGCTCCCCATTTAACCTATTTACATAACCAACCATTCTAAAATCACCATATTTAGTTGGCAAATAAGATTCTGCAACTCTTTCAACTAACTTTTCAGTATCACTTCTGTATTTAATTAAATCTGCTATGGTAATAATTTTTAAATTGTGTTCTTGTGCATACACCATTAACTCAGGTACTCTTGACATTGTACCATCATCATTCATAATCTCACAAATCACACCTGCTGGATATAACCCTGCTAATCTTGCTAAATCTACCCCTGCTTCAGTATGCCCAGCTCTTTTTAATACGCCACCTTCTTTTGCAACTAAAGGGAATATATGACCTGGTTTTGTAAATTCAATTGGTTTTGCATCCTTACTTACTAACCTTTGAATGGTTAACGCTCTTTCAGGTGCAGAAATACCTGTTGTTGTATCTACATGGTCCACCGATACAGTAAATGCTGTTTCTTTTGGATCTGTATTATTAGATACCATAGGAAAAATATCCAATTCATTGACTCTTTCTTTTTCCATAGGGACGCAGATAAGACCTCTACCATACTTAGCCATAAAGTTAATGGCTTCACTAGTGGCTTTCTCAGCCGCCATCAAAAGATCGCCTTCATTCTCCCTATCTTCATCATCCACAACAATAATCATTTTTCCTTCTTTAATATCTTCTATTGCTTCTTCAATGGTATTAAATTTATACATCTTTCTTCACCTCTTCTTATGCAAATCCATTACTTTTTAAAAAGTCCATATCTATAACTGATTTCTTTGGTTCCTCTTCTTTAAAATGCATTAACTTCTCAATATACTTGCCAACCATATCACATTCCAAGTTAACTTTTTCCCCAACTTTTTTACTTAATAAAGTGGTTTCTTCTTTCGTTAAAGGAATAATAGAAACCTTAAAACTTGTATCAGAAACACCAGCTACAGTTAAGCTTGTCCCATCAATGGCTATAGAACCTTTTTCAATAATATATTTTAATACTGATCGGGAAGACTCAATGGTCACCCAAGTAGCATTGTCCTCTTCCTGAAACTCACTTATGGTTCCAACACCATCAATATGCCCTGAAACAATATGGCCACCAAAACGATCCCCAAGCTTCATAGCCCTCTCTAAATTAACCCTACTACCATTTTTCAAATCTACTAAATTACTTCGCCTAATGGTCTCAGGCATCACATCAACAGTAAAACTACTACTAGTAAAGCTGGTAACAGTTAAACAAACCCCATTGGTACTAATACTATCCCCAATCTTAACACCCTCAAGAACCTTAGAAGCCTTTATAGTCAAAGCCGCTGACTTAGCACCTTTATTAACAGAAACAACTAACCCAATCTCTTCAATCAATCCAGTAAAAATAAAATTCACCCCTAACCAAATTAAAATCTATGTTAACTCTAATTTATAAATTTGTTTTTAATTTTTTTATTTTGTATATCTTTTATACTTCAAAATATGCACCCGCTAGTATGTAATACTTTATGGCGATAAGGTCACTTTTAAATATTTATTAGAAACCCTTAGTGAATGAAAATATATATTGCGTTAAAAACCTTAAGTGTTTGACCGAAGGGAGTTCTTAAGGTTTAGCAATAAATATTGGAATGAACTTAGGCTTTCTATAAATATTTAATGGAACCGTTCTCCATAAAGCATTACATACGGAAACCACCAAAAGTCCTACAAATACCCTTCAATCAAAATATCATCCCCAAAAGAAGAAACACAAATATCCTTCAACAAAACAGCATCCCTAACCAACGCAATCCCATCACCAGCAACAGGAGTCTTAGCATCCACACCACCAAAAATCTTAGGCCCAATAAACGAAAGTACTTTATCCACAACACCACTACTTACAGCCGAATAATTAAGAGTAGCACCACCTTCAATAAGCACACTATCAATGCCTTGCTGCCCTAAAGCATCCATCAAATAATTCAAATCCACCTGACCATCCTTTAAAGGTGTAACAATAACCTCCCCACCTTTTTCCTGAACAGCCTTAACATTATCATCAGCAGCTTTTTCTGTTGTCGCAATAATGGTTTTAGCTTTAGACTTCAAATTCAACACCTTTGAATCCAATGGTAACTTACACTCTGTATCAACAATAATCCTTATAGGGTCTTTTCCTTCTATATCCTCTAATCTAGTTGTTAGACTAGGATCATCTTTAAGAACCGTCCCTATGCCAACCATTATCCCAGAAACTTGATGCCTAATCTTATGCACATATTTTCTTGAAAGTTCATTAGATATCCACATTGAATCCCCTGTTTTAGTAGCAATCTTACCATCTAAAGTCATAGCCGTTTTTAAAATACAAAATGGTTTTTTAGTTGTAATGTACTTAATAAAAATCTCATTAAGCTTTTTCAACTCTTCTTCAAGAACACCTGTAACAACTTCTATATGATTATCTTCTAGAATCTTTATACCATTCCCAGCAACCAATGGGTTAGGATCAATCATACCAATAACAACTTTACCAATACCTTTTTCCACGATTGCTTTGGAACAAGGTGGAGTTTTACCATAATGGGAACAAGGTTCTAATGTCACATACATGGTAGCTCCTGCTACACTTTCATTAGCATTATTAAAGGCATTAATCTCTGCGTGAGGTCCACCATAAACTTCATGGTACCCTTCACCTATAATTCTACCATCCTTTACAATAACAGCCCCAACCAGTGGATTAGGACTGGTATAGCCTATGCCCTTTTTAGCCAGTTCTAACGCCCGTTCCATGTAGATTTGTTCCAATTCTCTCACCCCATTGATTCCATTATAATTACTTTTATATCCATCATTATTTTTAACCACTTTTCTACAAATATCCATTTATTATTTATTTCATCAAAAAAAGCCCTAAAGAAAAATCTTCAGAGCTTTGATAAGCATAATAACAAAACATGCCGTACCTTAATTATCCTTCTTCCATCCAGACTTTACTGTCGGTCTTGGAATTGCACCAAGTCAACCATAATTGGTTCGCGGACTGTTACCGCCGGTCGGGAATTACACCCTGCCCTGAAGGTCATTATTCTATTTTTTTAACATTATCATAGTTGACAAAAATAGTCAACTGTTTTAAGTCATAAATCATAAGGGACGATTTTTGATTGCATTGGAGTAGCAAGATTACTTTCTTGTATTTATAGGGTATTCTTGTATAATCCTATCTTCTATAACATCAACTATTGCAAATTTATAATAGCCTAATTCAAAGACATCATCATCTATTGGCATTAATACACCTATGGTTTTTTCATCTATCCATACATACGTATAATCTACTACGCCTCGTCCTTCTAATACTGTTAATTCGTGTAGTTTTTCTTCTCCTTCATAGAGAAAAAAACGACCTCTTTCTTTATCACTTTCAAATTTAATTTCATACTTTAGATTATCAAATCGACGTATATATAAATTACTTGTAAGGATACTTTCAAGTTCAAATTCATTTCTAATATCTTCGGGTATGTCTTCTACATTAAATTGCTTCTCAGAAAGGGCTAGGTAATTCACTTCTTCATTAATAAAATCTATAATACATATGCTAGATACATTTGAGTATATATCCCTATAATTTGTTTTGAATAGAATAGCATAATTTCCACTTTTGCTTATATTCAATCCTGCGTCCCAAAAACTATCTTCGTATACTAGTACTTTATCTATCCTATTTGTATTGATATTATACCTTAACAAATAATTCCCATAATTAGAATACATATATGAATCAACAGGATAAGCAACTGACCATCCAATCGCGCCATATAAAGTACTTTTCAATTCTTCTTTTGCTGTATATACGTCTACAAAACTAGGTTCTCTGTTTACATTATTAATATCTTCAATCTTATTATTTTTATTTAGCATAATTTCTATTACTTGACCATAAGAAGAATGAATCTCTCTTGCTGTATTATAATTAAAACTTACCACCACACTATATTTGAAATGTCTTTTATCTCCTATTTCAGTCATTTCTATTAATTCTGGCTGTACACTATGATTTTGTTTATTATGGGTTAAGAATTGACTTTCAACTATGCCTTCTCTTAGATACTGATACAATTCTTCATTAGCAAATTCTTCTTTACGCAAATAATCTTTTGATAAATCTCTCGATTGATAATATCTTATAATGAAATCTTCTAAGTCAATATTTGTATCTTTTTTCTGTTTAGATTCAATACCAATATAACTAATAATTACCAATGCTAACACACCTAATACAATCCACATACTTTTATTTTTCATTTTAAATACTTCCTTCTCTCATTCATAATATAAAAAACCTCCTTCATATATATAACAATTTAGAAGGAGGTTTTCTTACAGTTTTACACACTATTTAAATTATTTAATAATTACTTGCCTATTTTGTTCTCTCTACCATAATAAAACAAATATTGTTGAGCATACCCAGCCAGTTCTCCAAAATGAGTAGCAGCAAATTCTTGAATTTTATCTAATTTGGATTCTTCTTTTAGATACATATGTTCAACAATTCTTTTAATCCACACATCTGTGGGAAATACTTCTGTTCTTCCAAGTCCATATAATAAGACGCAGTCTGCTATTTTATTCCCAACCCCTTTGATTGAAATAAGTTTTTCTCTAGCTTCTGATGTAGATGCTTTCTTTAGTTCGTTAATATCGATTTCTCCACTTGCAACTTTTTGACTTGTATCTAAGATGTAGGGTGCTCTAAATCCTGTTTTGCAATTTCTTAAGGCTTCATCTGTGGTACCTGCTAATTGTTCAGGTGTAGGGAAGGAATAATAGTCGACCCCGTTATGTTCACCAATGATGGTGCCATATTCTTTTGATAGATTTTCAATGACTTGTTTTATATGAGTAATCTGTTTGTTTTGGGAAATTATAAAGGATATAAGGGTTTCCCAGGTGTCTTGTTTTAAGATACGTATACCTTCTTTAACATTTATGGATTCTATTAAGTTACTATCTTTCGTAAGTAAAGTTTCTTTTATTGAATTATAGTCCGTATGAATATCTAAATAATTAGACCATATTTTTTCGAAATCTTCCATGGATGTATTGTATAGAATCACTTGATTGTCCTTTTGTTCAACCCTTAAAACTCTATTATGGGCAATAATTAAGTAATCTAATTCTCCTATTTTATAAAACCTAAAGCATTGTCCACACTCTAAGATTTGCATTATATTAAAGCTTTTAACATCTTCAATGATTAGATTGTTGTTATCTTTCAATATTTTCATATTATCACCAATATTTCCTTTTTTTGAATATGTGAGTATGCTATACTACAGATATGTTATAAAGTACATTTAAGTAGAGAACTTGTCTTACTCTAAACACTATTATACTATAAAAGTAGGTGCTATTGTGAAAGAAAAAATTTACACTATTCCTGTTTTAGATGCTCTTAACGAAGCAACTGAATGTCCACTTTGTTGGCTTTATTCAAAGCTTGAAAGAGAAGCCATTGACTTTACTATGGGTCCTAGCTATATGGAAAATGATATTAGAGATGCAACGAATAAATCAGGTTTTTGCCAGCAACATGTTCAACAATTGTATAAAGAGAAAAACAGATTAGGTCTTGCTCTTATGCTTCATACCCATCAAATGAAAGTACAAAAAGATCTTAAAAGTATATTGGGTAAAAATCCAAAGATATCTTCTAAAGGACTATTTAAAAAGAAAGAAGGGGCTGCTTCTCCACTGAAAGAATATATTGATAGGGTTTCCAATGACTGTTATATTTGTAATAGAATAGAATATGTCATTGCTAGGTATATCGATACTTTCTTCTACCTATGGAAAAAAGACCCTGCCTTTAAAGACAAAGTAAAAGCTTCGAAAGGTTTATGTACACAACACTTTGGAACCCTTTATGAAGAAAGTGATAAGTATTTAAAATCCAATGATTTAGAAGAGTTTATTGGCATCCTGTCTGAGCTTTATTTTACAAATATTGAAAGGGTTCAAGGAGATTTAGACTGGTTTATTACTAAATTTGACTACAGGTTTGAAAAAGAGCCTTGGAAAGAATCCAAAGATGCTCTACCTAGAACAATTATTAAAACAAATAGTTATAAATTAGAACAATAAAATAGCAGAGATTAACTCTCCGCTATTTTTTCTTGCTCTTTTTTAATGATATTTTTAACTTCCCTTGCTCTATCCTTAATGCGTTCATTGGCTGCTCTAGAAGTGATAACTTTTGAGAGCCATCTTAGTGCTTCTTCGTCATTGCCTGTTCTTCTTGCTAATTCACCAATTAAATACGTTACAGTTATCTCATCCATACCACATATGGGAAAAGATTCTTTACCAAAAGCCTGAGAAAATCCTTCATATGCTTTTTTAGCAAACTCTAATTCTTGTTTTTTTAAGCTCTCAATAATTGGCAATTCTTTATTTCGAATTAGTGCTTCTTTACCTCTTAATAACCAAGTTATTTTTAAGCATGTATAGGCTTTTTCACTTAATTTTCCTTTTTTTACAACAGCATTAATTAAAGCCAATTTATATCTTTTTAAGGCTTCTTCATAATCATAGATATCATTGTCTTGAGCCAAACCCTTAAAATTAACGGAAATTTGTTCTCTAATCCATTTTCTTTGCAAATCAGTGATATTCGTAAAGAACCTATTCATGGCTGCATAACCACAACTAGGGCATACTACAGCGTCATACTTTATAGGATCAATATAATCATAAACAGGTCTTAAGTCTGTATCTGTAGACTTTAGTCTCGCCTTACCAGTCTTAACTGCTTTAGACTTAAACTGTTTGTCACAGACAGGACACATATAGCTTCTATCATAGACAATATCAGTTTCTTTCATTTTTAACTCTTCTAAATGTCTTTCTTCCTCTTCTTCCTGCTTATAAATCTGAATATTTCCCAATTGACTCAAACCCAGTTGTTCTAATTCTGAAAATAAATTTTTCAACCTTACCACACCTTTAATTTTAGTCTGGTCTATATGAGCTTTTCAAAGATACAATTCTATTGAATACGAGATGATCTTCTGTTGTATCCTTAGAATCAACACAGAAATAACCATGTCTTACAAATTGAAAACTATCTCCTGGTTTTGCATCTTTTACATATGGCTCTATATAGCACTCCTTCAATACCTCTAATGAATTTGGATTCACATTCCAATCCCCATTGTCTTTAATTAAAGGCTCTCCCTCTTTTAAAATGTGTTCATAAAGTCTAACTTCTGCTTTTACAGCATATGGCGCTGCTACCCAGTGAAGGGTTCCTTTTACTTTGCGACCAGTAAATCCTGACCCACTTTTTGTTTCTGGATCGTAAGAACATCGTAATTCAATGACTTCTCCATTTTCGTCTTTAATAACTTCTTCACATTTGATAAAATACGCGTTTTTTAAACGTACTTCATTCCCTGGAAACAATCTAAAGTATTTTTTAGGTGGATTTTCCATAAAATCTTCTTGTTCAATATATATCTCTCTACAGAAAGGAATCTTTCTTATGCCCATTTCTTCATTTTCTTGATTGTTTTCTGCGTCTAGGTACTCAACTTCATCTTCTGGATAGTTTGTTATAACCACTTTTAAAGGTTTTATGACACTCATAAGTCTTTCTTTTTTTAACTTTAGATCTTCTCGTATACAATATTCAAACATAGCATAGTCTGCTGAACTTTGACTTTTTGAAACACCAACAAGTTCCATAAATTTCTTAATGGACTCAGGCGTTACCCCTCTTCTTCTTAAAGCAGATAATGTGACTAATCTAGGGTCATCCCAGCCATCAACAATACCATCTTCAACAAGTTTTTTAAGATTTCTTTTTCCTGTAATAACATCTGTTAAGTAGAGTTTTGAAAACTCTATTTGCTTAGGTGGCGTATCAAATTCTAATTCTTTTAATACCCAATCGTATAAAGGTCTATGATCTTCAAATTCTAATGTACAAATAGAATGTGTAATCCCTTCAATAGCATCTCCTATTGGATGTGCATAATCATATAAAGGATAAATGCACCATTTGTCTCCCGTGTTATGATGGGTTACGTGAGCAATTCTATAAATAATAGGATCCCTCATATTGATATTGGGTGAACTCATATCTATCTTAGCTCTTAATACCATAGCGCCATCAGGAAATTCCCCATTTTTCATTTTTTCGAATAAAGCTAAACTTTCTTGGGTCGGTCTATCTCTATAAGGGCTATTTTTACCTGGCTGTGTTAATGTACCCCTAAGTTCTTTAATTTCTTCTGCTTTTAGTTCATCAATATAGGCCTTACCCTTTTTAATTAATTTAATAGCACATTCATACATTGTATCAAAATAATCTGATGTAAAGAATGTATGCCCTCCAAAGTCAGCACCTAACCATTTAACGTCTTCAATAATCGACTGAACGTACTCAGATTTTTCCTTCATTGGATTTGTATCATCAAACCTTAAATTAAATTTGCCATTGTATTTCTTAGCTGTCCCATAATTAAGTAGAATAGATTTAGCATGTCCTATATGCAAAAAACCATTGGGCTCAGGAGGAAATCTAGTATGGACTTTCGTATATGTTCCCTCATCTAAATCTTTATCGATAATTTGCTCGATAAAATTTTTAGAAATTGAATCATTTTTTTCAAGATTTTCTTCTGACATTAAGAAGCCTCCTTAAATGTATTGTTTTTATTTGAATTTAGTCTTAATACAATAGCACCTTTTTTCCGATCTAGGCGCAAATTTTTTTACTAAAAGAATTTTATAATACTTCCAAGGAAATACAAAAAATTACTTTTATATTATTACTAATAATACCATATTTTATTAAAAAGTCAAAGAAAAAAGCTGATCCCATATGAAATCAGCTTTTCTTTGCTTTTGTTTTTTTAAAGTTTCTTCCTATAAATAAAATGCGTGTCCAGCTATTGTTGTAATATATGGTCTATTCGCTGTAATCCAAAATGTTGTAGCTTTTGCTGGGTTTAAAAAGAATAAACTATTACCAATATTATTATGACCTTCTAATGCTTCTCTAGCGGCTCTTATGCTATCTGCATTTGGTGTATTGTATATGGTTCCATTAGATATAGGTGTGAATTGTACGCCATGATTTCTGTCAAATATGACACCATATATACTATTAGGGAACTCACTACTATTTTTTCTATTTATAATAACATTAGCAACAGCTAATTTCCCTGCATAGGGTTCCCCTGAAGCTTCCGCATGAACAATTCTTGCCAACCAAAACAGTTCATCTTCTGTGTAACTTGTGCTAGTACTTGTTACAGTTGCTGAAGTATTACCATTAATACTTACCTTATTATTATTGTTATCCCACTGAATATTTGTTATTCCAAATGCTTCTGCAAAAAATCTAATGGGTACAAAGGTTCTGTCTGTGTACAATTGAACTGGTGCATCTAATTTTACATTTCTTCCATTTATTCTAGCAATATCTGATCCTCTAGTGACTTCAATAGTATCGCTACCTCTAATAATCTGAGCTGTTGCTGAACCTTGTAACCATTTTATTTCATCAACCCCTAGGGCCTCAGAAATAAACCTAAGTGGAACAAATACTCTGTCATTTTCAATATAAGGTTGTCTATCAAAGTGAACCAACCTATTATTTACTTCTACAGTTATTTGGTTTATAGCATTTAACCTTACTAAATCTCCTGGTTGTAATTCCATTGGATTTCTGTAATTAATACTTTGTATACTGTTTAAATTCCTATTATGTTTTACAGATATAGTGAAATAAGTTTCACCTGGCATAACGGTATGCATATGATAAGAAGAAGCAAAAGCATTTATTGGTTGTACTATGATGAATGATAATACTAATGTTATTATAGTAAATACCATTTTCTTCATATTAACTACCCCCTTCACACTGAGAGTATACGGTATTTTGACCCTATATTCAATAACTAAAAAATGGTAAAAAAAGAAGTAGTAAGTCACATTCATTAAGTTGCAACTTTCTACTTCTTATTGTATTTATATAACTCAGCCTATGCCATTTACTTTGCGTAAGAGATACACACTTCGTTTAAAGCATTCATTTCATCTTATAAGTAAAATGCGTGACCTGATATCTGGGTATGATAAGTTCTATTTGTTGCAACCCAACTTCCTCTTGCGCTGGTAGGTACAAAGTATAAAGCATTACCAATATTATTATTACCCTCAAGGGCTTCTATTGCTGCCTTTATACTTTCTTCTCCTGGGTTGTTATAAATCATCCCATTATAAGCAGGTGTAAACTGCACACCATATTGTCTGTCAAAAATAACGTCTTTTATGTTATTTGGAAAAAGACTGCTTTTTTTACGATTAATAACCACATTAGCAACGGCTAATTTCCCTTGATATGGCTCACCCCTAGATTCTGCTTCAATGATTCTAGATAGCCAATAAAGATCTTCATCTGAATAACTTTTTGCTACTTTAATTGCTGGTTCTTCCTTAGGTTCTTCTTTAGCTTCTTCAATAACTTCTGCTGATCTTTGTAAGAGAAAACGTTCTTTAACAACCAGATTAGGTTTAGTGATAAGAACAGTTCTCGTCATATTGTCCCATTCAATTTCTTCTGCACCTAGAAGCTTTGAAAATGCTCTTATAGGTACATACATTGTTCCATTTATTATGCTAACACTTTGGTTAATAACTTCTGTTTCACCGTTTACTAATATTTCATTAGACTCATTAGCAATAATAATTACAGCATCTTTAGTTGTTATTGTTACACTTTGAGTCTCTTCTTCCCATAGTATATTTTTTGCTTCAAAAAGAATTGCTAATTCTCTAATTGGAACAAATACTTGTTGGTTTATCAATATGGAATCTCCTTGAAAACCAATATTAAAATCATTAAATTTTATATCTCCTTGAAAACTTTCAATTATATTAGTAAATCCTTTGTCTATACTAGCAGCACCAACTTGTAATGTCATTGTTACGACCATACAAAGCAAAGCTAATGCTTTTATAGTTTTCCTCATCTACTCACTCCTTGAAATTAATTGTTCATAAATTTTTAAAATGGAATTCATATATAATTATTTCTAGTTTTACCAAAAATTATACAACAAGATAATTATATATAAAAACAGAAGTGTAATCAAGATTTTAATTTTAATTTTCTCTTGTTTTAGTCGCAAAATTTTATGTTTTTATTTTTATTAAAAGTTATTTATCTAATATTAGTGTTATTTTTCTGTTTTTCGTCGTCATTTTTATTAAATTTCTTTTAAGGATTCTTTACATAATTGTAACATTTTATATCTGTCAATGATTTCTTTGTTAAATAAGTATAGTTTATTACTTGCACAAAATATAAAATAATAAACAAAAAAGACCTCTAGCAAAATCGCTAAAAGTCTATTTTAAAGCTCCCGACGGGACTTGAACCCGAGACCTCCGCCTTACCAAGGCGACGCTCTACCTACTGAGCTACGAGAGCTAATTATTGTTGTTTTCTTCTAATATTAATTCTACTTTTCTTTTAATTCTTTGTAGGGCATTATCAATGGATTTTATTGGTCTATCTAGCAATTCAGCTATTTTCGTATAATTCACACCATCTAGATATAATTTTAATACATCTTTTTCAAACCCTGATAATCTATTATCGAGTTCATATTCTATCATATTTAAGTTCTCTTTGTCAATTAGCATTTCTTCAGGATTAACAACTTTTTCTGATGGCATTCGATCTAGTAGAGAATTTTTCTCATAATCTTCCTCATACATAGGTTTATTTAGGGATATGTATGAATTTAAAGGGACATGTTTTTTTCTTGTTGATGCTTTGATAGCAGAAATAATCTGCCTTGTCACACATAATTCCGCAAATACTTTAAAAGACGCTTCTTTGTCATCCTTGAAATCCCTAATGGCTTTATAAAGTCCTATCATGCCTTCTTGAATAATATCATCACTATCTGCGCCTATTAAGAAATATGTTCTAGCTTTCTTTTTTACCAAATTTTTATATTTATTCATCAGGTATTCAAGGGCGTCATTATCCCCACTTTTTATATGTAAAATAATCTCTTCATCAGTATAATGCTTATAATCTTTTAAATAAGTATCATCTCGTAATGTGTTATCCATATGTATCACCTATTCATTTCTTCTCATTTTTAATCAAGGAATAACTTGGTGAAAAATGTGGTTCCTTGTATTGCCTTTACTTTATGTATATCAAGGATTTTCTTTATAAAGAAAACCCTTGAATATTGCATATCCTACTCCCATATATAGTATAAAGTATACTATATATATATACTTTTGTTAAGTATTTTAAAGGGTCATATTTCTTTGTCTTACAATTTCAAATGCCAAAACCCCTGCCGCAACAGATGCATTTAATGATTCTATTTCACCTTTCATTGGAATAGATGTTATAAAATCACATTTTTCTCTTATGTTTTTACTTACGCCTTCACCTTCACTACCTATAACCAATCCAATAGGGCCTTTTAAATCAACTTTATACATCACTTCTCCATCCATATCTGCACATGCAAACCAAAGACCTTTTTCCTTTAATTCTTCAATTGTTCGTGCTATATTGGTTACTTTTGCTACTGGTGTATAATTAATAGCACCTGCTGAAGTTTTAGCCACAGTTGCCGTTAATCCAACTGCTCTTCTTTTGGGTATAATGATACCATGGGCTCCAGCAATATTAGCAGTCCTAATTATGGCACCTAGATTATGAGGGTCCATAATATTTTCAAGTATAATAACGAATGGCTGCTCACCTTTTTCTTCAGCTTTTTTTAGTATGTCCTCTACCGACGCGTAATTGTAAGCAGCTACATAAGCCATAACACCTTGATGTTTTCCTGTTTTCGATAAACCATCAATTCTTTCTTTGTCCACAAAGTTAACAACTATTTGAGCCGTTCTTGCATCTTTTATTATTTTTTTTATTGAACCTTCTTGGCTTCCTTCTTGTATTAATATTCTATCAATACTTCTCTCTGATTTTAATGCTTCTAGTACTGCATTTCTTCCTTCTAAAACCAGTTCTAATTCTTCGCTTTTACTTTTATCCTCTTTGAATTCTTTCATATTTTCAATCCTCTTCTTTTCATAGCAATTTAAATTTTTTTAACCCGTTTATTATTAATTCATGTTTTGGTAGAGCTGCTACATCTTCTTCTTTTATGCTTTTTGTAATAAATAATAATAATATATAAATAATGCCACCTATACCAATAGATAATAGAGTGGTTATACTTGTTCCTAAAAATCCTAAAAATACATTAAATGTTATAAAGACTATAATTCCCATTATACCAGCAGATAATAGTATTTTTATAAAATGATTTAATAAAATAATCTTTTCTTTAATAATCTTTCTAAGATATATATAGTTTAACACAGTAAATACAAAATAAAAACCAATAGAACCAATTAATGCCCCTTGTCCTAATAAGGCCGTAGGAATTAAAACATAATTGATTATAATTTTAAATGCGCCACTAATTAGTAATGTCCATACAGGTACCATATAATGACCTAACCCTTGTAATATACTGGCTAGGGCTTGTCCTAGAATAAGAAAAAACAAACATATACTATATAATCGTAAATATTCATAGCCTAGATAATTTTGTTGGTATATTAATTGCATCACAGGTTTGGATAATATACCCAGTCCAACTGCACAAGGAAAGGCAAATAGTAAACTTAATCTTATGGACGTGGCTATAGATTCTATTAATTCTTTTTTAGAATGCTTTGCCTTTGCAACTGCTGGTACTGTACTTATCATTATTGCTACTGCCAGTGTCAATGGTACATTAATAATACTAAAAGATTTTCCTATTTGACCATTTATGATATTGGCTTCATCTGAGAATATTCCAACAACTCTTAGCCTATTAAATAATGTCACCGCATCTATTGTTGTCATTATAGAGTACCCTGATGCACCTATTGTTATAGGAATTGAAAACAGTATCAATTGTTTTGCTATTTTTTTCCAGTCATATTGAATGGTATTATAAAGGCCTTCTTCTTTTTTCTTTTCTTTTCTCCAAACATATACCAAATAAAGTGCAGAACAGATAAATCCTAATGAAGCCCCTAATGCAGCACCACCAATAGCAATATGTATATCAAAGCCATTTCTTATTAGTACATAGGTTAAGCCTACTCCAAAAACAACTTTAATAAACCCTTCTATAATTTGACTTACTGCTGTTGGTTTCATTATTTGTCTACCCTGAAAATAGCCTCTTATGGCACCTGCCAAACATACAAAAAAAGGTGATATCGCAAGACTATAAATAACAACAATATTATTAGATGGCCAACTGGCTAATTTGATTAACCAATGTGCACCTATAAATAAAATTAGAGTCAATCCAAGGCCAAAAACACATAAAAGCCTAATGGCTACTTTAAAATAGGCATATGCCTCTTGTTGATTATCTGTTGCCGTTTTTTCAGAAACAATTTTTGATATTGCTTGTGGCATACCAACAATTGCAATAGAAACAAGGACCATAAATACAGGATAGAAGTTCTGATAGTAACCCATTCCTTCGTCCCCAGTTAAATATATAAGAGGTATTCTAAAGAACATACTTAATATTCTAGTAATTAGCCCACCTAAAGATAATAGTAATGTTCCCTTAATAAATGTTTTTGAATTACTCATTACTGCTCCCCGCCTCTAACTTCTCTAATCCTATTCGTACAAGATCTATAACTCGTTCATATTGTCCATCTAAATATAAATAACCAATTAATGCTTCTAGTCCTGTAGCAATCCTATATTCTGTTACACTAGAACTTTTAGGATTACTACCTGACTTTGCATTTCGTCCTCTTTTATAAACTGCTTCTTCTTCTAATGTTAATTCCTCTATTAGATACTTCATTATTGTGGCTTGGGTTTTTGCTTTAACCAGATTACTACATCTTCTATGAAGATTATTCACAGGTGCATTACCATTTGTTACGATTTTTGTTTTAATGATTAAGTCATAAAATATATCTCCGATATAAGCTAATACCAAAGGAGAATAAGTTTTTAAATCATAATCTTTTAACTCTAATTGGGTTTTCATATATGCCATTAGTTCTTTCATTTAATCACCTGTTTTTTCATTTGCATTTATACTCTTTTCCATCTCATACCTTCTCTTGTATCTTCTATTGCAATGCCCATATTCATTAATTCATCACGAATTCTATCCGCTGTTGCAAAATCTTTATTTTTTCTAGCTTCTTGTCTTTGTAGAATCAAATCATCAATTTCTTCGTCTAATAACCCTTGTTGTTGATCAAAATTCAATCCTAATACATCACTAAGTTTTTTAATGGTTTCTAATATTGTCATTGCCAATTCTTTTGATGTTTTATCACTTACCGTTGAGTTTGCGAATTTAACCAATTCAAATATTGCAGCAATACCATCCGCTGTATTAAAATCATCATCCATTGCTTCTTCAAATTTATCTATATAGCTTTTTAGTTGATTTTGTTGTTCTTTTTCTACTTCTGTTATACTTTCAACTGTAGAATGATCTTTAATGTGGTTTAAATTAAATACAGCTGTTTTAATTCTTTCTAATCCATTTTCTGATGCTTCCATAAGCTCTCTACTAAAATTCAAAGGGTTTCTATAGTGTGCATTTAGCATAAAAAATCTAAGAACATTATAAGAGAACTCTTCAGATATTTCTCTTACTGTAAAGAAATTCCCTGTTGATTTGGACATTTTTTTGTTATCAATATTTAAAAACGCATTATGCATCCAATACTTTGCGAAGTTTTTACCGTTGGCAGCTTCACTTTGTGCAATTTCATTTTCATGATGGGGAAACACTAAGTCTTCTCCACCTGCATGGATATCAATTTGATCTCCTAAGTAATTTTTAGCCATTACTGAACATTCTATATGCCATCCTGGTCTTCCTTCACTCCAAGGTGCATCCCAAGCAGGTTCTCCCTCTTTTTTAGGTTTCCAAAGAACAAAATCCATAGGATGTTCTTTTTCTTCATTTACTGCAATTCGGGCCCCAGCTTCTAAATCTTCAATGTTCTTCTTAGACAATTTACCATAGTTATCAAATTTCTGAGTTCTAAAGTAAACTGTTCCTTTTTTTTCATAGGCAAAACCTTTTTCAATAAGCTCTCCTATCATTTTAACCATATCATCTATTTCTTCAGTAGCCTTTGGATGTGTAGTTGCTCTCTTAACATTTAATCCATCCGCATCTTTTAATGCTTCTTCAATGAATCTTTCTGCTATCTCTTTTGATGTCACTTTCTCTTCGTTGGCTTTTACAATAATTTTATCGTCTATATCTGTAAAATTTTGAACATAGTTCACTTCATATCCCTTATATTCTAAATACCTTCTAACGGTATCAAATACAATGTAAGGTCTTGCATTTCCTATATGAATGTAATTGTAAACTGTAGGCCCACAGACATACATTTTTACTTTACCTTCTTCTATTGGTATAAACTCTTCTTTTTTACGTGTTAGTGTATTATAAATTTTCATATTCATTCCTCCTATTAATCTTTATTTTTCTATTTCTTACTCTCTATAAGTTTGTTAATGGTGTCTTCTAGCAGTATAATTCTATCATTTAAGGCGTTCAATTCGTTTTCTACTGGATCAGGTAAACTAATTTGATCTAGCATGCTACTTGGCGAAACTCTTTTGTCATTTATTTTTACTATTCTTCCTGGGATTCCTACTACTGTACAATTAGGTGGCACTTCTTTTAAAACAACAGAACCTGCACCGATTCTTGAATTGTCTCCTACTTTAAAAGAACCTAATATTTTAGAACCTGCACTTATCATGACATTATTCCCAATAGTTGGATGTCTTTTACCTTTTTCTTTTCCAGTTCCCCCTAATGTTACACCTTGATAAATTGTAACATTATCTCCTATTTCACAGGTTTCTCCAATAACAACACCTATTCCATGGTCTATAAACAACCCTTTTCCTATTTGTGCCCCTGGATGAATATCAATGCCTGTTTTTTTAGCAGCTCTTGTAGATATCCACCTTGCAACTAAATATCGCTTATGTTTATAAAACCAATGTGCTATTCTATATCTATACATAGCACGAAAGCTTGGGTATAAAAATATTTCAAACTTTGATTTTAATGCAGGGTCACGTTCTTTTATAACTGCCATTTCATCTTTAATAAATCTAATAATCCCCATTTTTGAATCACTCCTTGATAATTTAGTGATTGATTGTTCTTAGAGTACTTTGTTATAAAACAAAAAAACTTCAGCTCTTTATATATTAAAGAGACGAAGTTTATCCGCGGTTCCACTCTTATTAGAAGCATTTACCCTTGCTTCTCACTTTTAACGCTTTAACGGTCGTTACCCGAACTAAGCTACTATTAATTCACCTAATCAGCTCAAGGATGCATTTCATATAACTTCCCTTTAAAACTGCTCTCAGCCAATGACAGTTTCTCTCTGAAAAGATTCATTATATTACTCTTCCTATCTTAGCCATTCATAAAAATCATTACTACTATAATATATCAACTGTTGTTAATCGTCAATACTTTACTGTAACTGACTTAAACATAATATATATTATTCTATTTCTTTGTTCTTGTTACATATGTCATTATACAATTTCATTTATATATATGTTATTGTTCATTTTTATATCCATAAATTTATGGTATATTTCGTGGTTATTTATTTTGATTTTACCTAAGTTCACTAAAGATTTAAAGTCTATATATCCAAATAACCATTCTAACAAAGTACTTATATCTAACTCCAAATCAGGAGTATCATTGGTTTTTATTATGGTGTTACATTCAAATTCATTTATCCATTTATATATATCATTATTTTCATTTATAATAAAGTCATTTACTTTTATATTAATATTAAAGTTTTCTTCTATATTAAAGAGTTTTAAAAACTTTTCTACATTTATAATTCTTCCCATTATGGTTGGCTTTAGAATTATTTTAGATTTATCACCATATGGTATAAAATAATGAATACCCTGATTATGAGTATTAATTTTAAGCTTATTAGACTTAGCTATTGATTTAATATAGCCTAAAATGCTCTTTAAAGCACTATAATCAGCATATAGAATTTCTCTAACGTCAAATAAGTCTTCTGTATTATAAAACATTAGATACCCTATATGTAAATCATTTTTATAAAAATTAATGATAGAACCACCTTCTGATATTAGTTCTTTTAATATATTATTAAAATCATTACAATCTCTTTTTATGCAGATACTGTGTGTTAGAGCTATTTGATTATTGTAGAATGCTTCCATTTTATGAATATTTTTTCCATCAACATTTTCTATTTTATAAATATCTTCATAGTCATTAAGTATATTTTTGTCTTCAATAAAAACTTCGTATCTATTATGAATAAAAGAGAATCCAAATCCATCGTAGATTTTTTCATCAACTGGCATTAACATAGTTAAACTATGACCTTTGTTATATAGTCTTTTTAATGTGTTTAACATCATCTTTCTCATATAGCCCTTGCCTTGTTGAGATGGTTGAGTGCCAACGCCTACTATATAGTCTATATTTTCTATAACGTGATTTACGATTATTTTATATGGATTAAGATGTATCATTGATATGATTTCTTCCATTTCTTTATAAACTAAAACTTCATTTGTTAAGGTTTTAGTATCAAAATAGTATTCCATAAAGGCATCAGAATCTTGGAATAACAATTTCCATAATGCTTTTACTTTACTGATATCTGTAGATTGTACTAAACCAAATGACAATGATTTCACCTACTTTTTATATCTGAAAAATATTGTATTTCTTTAATAATTTAATTGGTCTATAAGACATTTTTGCTTTTCTAATGCCTGGTATGCCAAGATCATCTTCTCTATTAACAGTTTCTATATTGGGATACGCTTTTTGTAAAAAGATTTGATTGATGGCAGCATATAATCCACGAATATTATAATTTGCTTTTTCACTATGAATAATCGCTTCTGTTTTATTGTTTGAATAACTACCAATAGTAAAAGCTTCTAACTTATTATCAATCCATATTCCTCCAGCTCTCATATCAAGGAAGTCTAAATTATTAATTACATTTTCAATGCCCTTTGATTCGGCTTTTAACTGATTACTTATTATTAACTCTTTTTCATCATTCCATCTTTCTAAACATTCCATAACTTCATCTAGATGGTCTGTGGTTATTGGTCTATATTCATAACGCCCTTCATAATCTCTCATAAAAGCATTTACATGGTTTCTTTTTTTATTGAATTTTTTACCGACAAGGGTTCTTAATTCTTCAGCACTGTATATATAGTCAAAGTTATCTCTATCTTTTGTTACTGTGAATTTGTCTTTATAATTTTCAATAATATGCTTTGCAAATTTTTCTTCAACAGCATACATTGGTAATTTCATTTTTAACTCTTCATTAAAATATTGCCATATAATCTCAAAAGCCTCACTATAATATTCTTCTTTTGCTAATGGCATCATTGAATAATACTGATCTAGATACTGATTTAAAAATATTACATAGTTATCTGTTTTATAAAAATGTGTTTTATAAAGATTATTCCAGAGATAAATGGTGTTAAAATTATACTCACAACTAACGTTCCCATTTAGTTTAAAATAATCTTCTAATTCTTTTTTATCTTCAACAGATAAGGGTTTAAATTCTAGTGTCATAATTGTTTCCTTTCTATATAAATTATTACATTCTTATAACGATACTATCTAAGTCTAATCCACAAATTTCTTTCAAGGATTTAAGTATTATATTTTCAACGAAGCTTTGTCTTTTACACCAGCAAGGGGTATCATCTAAGTTAACAGACAAATAGCTTGTGCTGAAATTCCTAACCCTTCCCCTGTGAAACCTAGTCCCTCTTCTGTAGTTGCTTTTATATTTATATCACTTTCTTCTATATTAAGTGCATTAGATATGTTTTTAACCATTAAAGGTATGTATGGGGCCATCTTAGGTTTTTGAGCTATAATAGTGGAATCAATATTGCCTATCTTATATCCTTTTTCTTCTACCTTAGTTCTAACTATTTCTAATAATTCGATACTAGAAATATCCTTATAAGTACTGTCATTATCCGGAAAAAGCTTTCCTATATCACCTAATGATGCGGCGCCTAAAATTGCATCCATTATAGCATGGGTCAATACATCAGCATCTGAATGTCCCAACAATCCTTTTTCATAAGGAATTGTCTCTCCACCTATAATTAGTCTGCGCCCATCAACTAATTTATGAACATCATAACCTATTCCTATTCTCATTCTATTCACCTCAGTTTCAAATATTGCATGTTGTAATATTATATCACACTTATATTTAAAATAGTATATAGTAGAAAATAATAATTCTTATCTAAGCTTTTATGATTTTTTAGTTATTTTTCCCATATAACGCATAAAAGCCTAGAGAATGATCTCTAAGCTTTTACTAAATAATAGCGGAGGACGGAGTCGAACCGCCGACACTACGGGTATGAACCGTATGCTCTAGCCAACTGAGCTACTCCGCCATATTTAATTGTAAGTTTTTCAACTTAATGGGCGCAACAGGGCTCGAACCTGTGACCCCCTGCTTGTAAGGCAGGTGCTCTCCCAGCTGAGCTATGCGCCCTAAACGACCCAGAAGGGACTCGAACCCTCGACCTCCGGCGTGACAGGCCGGCGTTCTAACCAACTGAACCACTGGGCCAAACAGGGGCAGCAGGACTTGAACCCACGACATTCGGTTTTGGAGACCGACGTTCTACCAACTGAACTATGCCCCTATATTGGTAATTTACATTATATATAATTCACACTGGGATGTCAATTATATTTGTACTTTGAAAACTACATACTGAGAAGAAGTTTTGTAACGGTTCATTCTAATGTTTTTGACAGTTGTAAAGTCTTTTTAAGACAGATACGCATCTGCCATACTTACGGTTTAGTTGCTTTAATCAAAGATTAAAGCAATCATAATTAGATTAAGACCTCGACCTATTAGTATTGGTCAGCTAAATGTGTTACCACACTTACACCTCCAACCTATCTACCTTGTAGTCTTCAAGGGGTC